>DPQS01000057.1:0-13520 GCA_003537755.1 Clostridiales bacterium
GGCAATTCCTCGACAGGACCCCTTACGTAATCTACTTCACTTCGGCGTCCGTTTTTGTAGTGGGTGCACGACCCGTGCCTTCGGCGCCCTTTTACAAAGCACAACTCAAATCTGTTTGATACAAAATTTCGCAGACAAACCAGATAGTTACAGAATAAATCAAAGCACGCGCTTACTCGTTCAAGACAAAAAAAAGACGACCGAAATCGGTCGTCCGTGAAAAACATATATGTTACTTGTTTGCCTTGTCGTTTTTGCTGACGGGTTTGTCGCTAAGCGCGGTTGCAAGAAGGTAAACGCCGAGTGCCTGCCATACAGCCGTAAACAAGCCTGCAAAGATAGCAACGGTAGGTTCGCCTGCAAAGTATCTGATCATATCAACTGCCCAGGACAGGCTGATGATGATTACGCCGGAAGCAAACAAAACCTTTGCAAGTCGACGAGCGAACATTTTGTTTTCCAGTGCGAAGTAAATAAGTACAACGCCGCCTGCAAACGGAATGCCGCTAATCAGATACGGGAATTTGACGAATGCCAGTTGCAAAAACTCCTGATTTGCGAAAGAAACCAACGACAATGCCACTGACGCAACACACAGAAGTGCGCCGATAACGATCATAACAATACTGCTTTTTTTCATAATATCCTCCTAAATATCCTCTGTTGGGTAGTGACATCACATCAACTACGTCACTAATAATAGCACAATTCAAAAACAATTGCAATTGATGATATGATTTTTTTTACAAAAAATGTGTAAAAATCTTAAAAAACTGAACATTTTTTGTGAAGCTGTCAAAATTTCCGTCACGCAAGCGGTTACACGTACCCATGAAAACCGTGACAACATGTCACACCAGTTTGCCGATTTCCTTGCGCAGACGAAGAATTATTTTCTTTTCGAGGCGCGATATGTAGGACTGCGAAATGCCCAGCATATCCGCCACTTCTTTTTGCGTCCGTTCTTCCTGCCCGAACAGTCCGAATCGCATTTCGATGATCTGTTTTTCTCGGTCGGACAGGTGACGAAGTCCTTCGGTCAGCAGTTGGTGTTCCACCTGCGTTTCCATGTGGGTGTACACCGCGTCGCTGTCGGTGCCGAGTATGTCGGCAAGCAACAGTTCGTTGCCCTCGCCGTCAACGTTAAGGGGCTCGTCAAGGCTCACTTCGCGACTGCGACGTGACAATTTGCGCATGTACATCAGTATCTCGTTGTCGATACATCTGCTGGCATAGGTTGCAA
Organism: Clostridiales bacterium; assembly: GCA_003537755.1. Classification (GTDB taxonomy): domain Bacteria; phylum Bacillota; class Clostridia; order Christensenellales; family CAG-314; genus Fimimonas. The sequence goes on from DPQS01000057.1 coordinate 1,244, forward strand.
GTTTTATCTGTTTTTCGGGTTTGAAACTGTTTATTGCCTTAATAAGTCCGATTGTGCCGACGGACACAATATCCTCCATGTCTATGCCGCTGCTTTCGTATTTTTTGGACAGGAACACTACAAGGCGCAGGTTGCGTTCCACGAGAATGTCCTTTGCTTCGGCATCGCCGCTTGCAAGCCGCGCAAGTACAGCCGCTTCTTCGTCGGGCGCAAGGGGCGAGGGTAAGGCTTCGTTTCCGCAAAGATAATGCACTACACGTGATGACAAAGACATTCGTTGCAACAGTTTTCCGAGCATTCCCATAAGCGACATTTCATTTTCTCCTTTTGCCGAGAAAGGCATTTTTTACTTATTTACAAGTGCTTATTGTCGGCGAAAAACACATACGTTGTTGTTTTTCAATGACATTTCAAGCGTTTTCGGGCAGACAAAAAAAACGGCGACAGGCTACTGATTTTGCCGTTTAGCCAAGTAAAGCCAACACACGCATGTACGGCAAAGGGCAAGCCAAAATTGTCAGCCGTCGATAATTATGTCGTACAGTGACGGACATTTCGACTGAGGCAAAGCAAGGTACACCCTGCGCGATTGTTCACCGTTCACGGTAAGAGAGGCGGGCACCGCGCAAACTTTTGCGTTGCCTGCGACGGTACACAGTGGTACGCACACAACGTTTCCGTGAAGCAGACAATCGGCAAAATATTCGTCGAATTTGCCTATTTTACGCACGACGAAGCACACCGCCGCCCCTTCATACACAAGCGTGTTTCCGCTGTCGCGAAACGCCCGCACGGAGGTAGTTTTGCCGCCAAAAGACAGGTTCGCTTTAACCACATGCGGCATTATTTTTTTGACGTCGGAGCCGTATTTGTACAGCGCATAACCGCCAAACGCCACAAGAAACAATGCCGCGACATACACAAACAACGGAATATTCATTTGGTAAAAGGTTCCGTCGGCATTAAGATACGGCACCTTGAACAAGTGGAATAACCCTACAATGCAACCACCCGAAACAAATGTATATGCAAGCGTTGCAAGAATATACCAGAATAATTTTTTGCCGAAACCGACAACCGCAACGCACATCAGGACAAGCACCGCCGCCTTGACGACGCAGGCAAAAAAAACGCCGCTTACGTACACCGACAGAGTTGCGCCGATTGCGCCGACCATTGCGCCGCCAAACAGTCTTAAACGCGACGCTTTCAGGCGCAGAGTAAGCGCACTTGCGCATAATATAAAAAAGTCCAGGCAAAAGTTGTCCAGCAGGACGATTTCGACGTACACTGTCATGCCGACATATTAACATACGGACATATCTGAAAAAAGCAAAGTTTTGTAGAAAACAGGAAAAATGTGCGGAAACCGTCGCGTTGCACACCACAATAAAATTAGCAAAAATAAACCAATTCGTAAAAATAATCTGCCGTCCGAAATCCCGAACGGCAGATAAAGAGTAAAAATGAGAGTTGTTTTACATTGCAAAAATTTTCATGCACCGCAATATCTGATACAAAACATATTTACCACAACAATACTTTTTCTGTTGTTTTTACAAATTGCAACAATCAGTCAAGCTGTTCCGTTACCACTTCTTCGGCAACTTTGATTTCGCCGTTTTCGTCAATGTCGGGATAGTTGCCGTCGGGGTAAGCAAGAGTAAGGTACAGATTGGCGTCGGCGGTGCCCATGTAAGGCATAACGTAAATACCAAGTATTCCGCCTGTAAGCGCAACCAGAATCACCCAACCGAGAAAACTGAGTTTAAGTCCGATAATTTTCCACACATGTCCCTTGGTAATTTCCCACGAACGCTTGATGCAATCCATTGCCGACAGATTGACGTTGTGATTCATCACGTAATACACCATTGACAGGCGTACATTTACCCAAACAAAAACGCATATTGCCGCAACGGCAATTACAAACAGACCGATTGCAGCGAAGTCGCCGACGCGTCCGCCAAGTATACCGACATAAATCAGCACAAGCAGCCCGGCAGCAACACATACGCCGATGTTGATAAGCAAATTCAAAAGCGTTGCTACAAACGCGCGCATAAATTGACGGAAGCCGCGGTAGGTGGAATCGATGCCGTTGTACTTGCCAAGCGCGATGTCGATGTAAAACGCCGTGTAGCAGCACATTACCGCGCCGACAACCACTATTGCGCCAAGTCCGAAACCTGCGATGCTCGACCCGAACAACACCAGGTTGAGCAAAATGGTCGTCAATACTGCGTAACCGTACTTGTTGGTCATGTCTTTTCGTGATTTTTCACGAATTTGCTTATTAGTAAGCATTTTTCTTCCTCCCTTATGAAAGTTGACATAATGATATCGCAAATACAACGCAGTGTCAATACTAATCGGAAACTTGTGCAAAATAATTTGCGATTTTGTTCACTATAATAAAAACAAGCCGTCCGAAATTTTCGGGCGGCCGTATATTACGCTTTTTCTTCAAATGGTACGTTTGCCACCACCTTGCCGTCGGACAGAAAGTCCACGACGTGGTCGATAATCACGTTGTCGCGGTTGGTGTACAACATTCCGTGGCCGACGTCCGGCAAAATCACTTTGGTAAGATTGCTGAAATTACTTTCCACAAATTCCACCGACGCAGGCGGCACAAGTTCGTCCAGTTCGCCCCACAGCAGCAAAGACTTGGTTGCGACGGGCGAGCACTCGGCAACAACCTTGTCGCACAGTTCCATCAGGTCGGCAAACACGTTGAACGTGTACAAGTCAACGCTCGGGAAAATGCGTTTGATGGCAATGCCTGCCGAAACCGCAGTGTTTTGCAGGTAGTTGCGCAATTCCTTGCGGCTGTCGTCGGTGCGCGTTTTGAGACTTTTGACAATGTACCTTAGGTAAAACCGTATCATTGCAAGCGGCGAAGTAAGGTTGAAATACTTGTTGCTGGGCGAAATCATAACGGCTTTGTTTACCGGTCTGCGTACGGCAATATAGGTTGTCAATGCGCCGCCCATGCTGAAGCCCACAACGTCAACCGTGTCATGTTTTGCCGCAAGATTGTCGAAGCATTGCAACATACCGCGGACTGTCGCGTCCACGGTAAATTTGTCAAACGATTCGCCGTCGTTGTGTCCCGGCACCTTGTACGGCACCACTTCATCGTAAAAATCAAGGTAGTCGTACAGTCGTCCGAAGTCCTTGATGTCGGTAAGAAAGCCGTGTACGGTCATCACTGCCTTAGACATGGTTACCCTCCCACAATATTGCTTTTGGTATGCGCTCAGCGTATCGCTTTTTTCGTGCGAAAGCAGGCAAATTTAACACTACTTGCCTGCTTGCAAGTTACCACACAATTTCTTCAAGTCCGTTTTTGCGCAAAAATTCGTTGGTTTTGCTGAAGTGTCTGCACCCGAAAAATCCATTGAACGCCGACAGCGGACTGGGGTGCGCAGCCGTCAGCACAAGGTGCGTCGGGTTTGTAATAAGCGCGCGCTTGTCAAGAGCGTTTCGCCCCCACAGCAAAAACACGGTCGGGGTGTTGCGCGAGTTGAGTTTGTTTATTACGGCGTCGGTAAAAGTTTCCCAGCCCACGCCTTTGTGCGAGTTTGGTTGCCCCGCAACGACGGTAAGAACGGTGTTGAGCAGCAACACTCCCTGCCTTGCCCACGGCGTAAGGTCGCCGCCCTCGATTGCAGACGGTCGCCCGATGTCGTCGGCGATTTCCTTGAACATGTTTTGCAGACTTTTGGGTACGGCTACGCCCTTGTTGACGGAAAAACTCATGCCCATTGCCTGTCCCGGATTGTAGTACGGGTCCTGTCCGAGAATTACCACCTTAACTTTGTCATACGGCGTCTGGTCAAAGGCATTGAGAATAAGCGACTTTGGCGGATAAACCGTCCTGGTCGCATATTCCTGCAAAAGGAAATTTTTGAGGTTTTTGAAATAGGGTTTGTTAAACTCTTCCAAAAACAATTCGTCCCATCCGTTGTAAGAATTTTTTAACACCGTATGCTCCTTTTCGTTACAAAACGCCGCCTTTTATTGTTGCCGAAGCGGCAAAAAATACTTTCGGCAACGCTTTGCGCGGCTTACTCAGGCGCATATCAACGGGCAAAAACACCTGTCGATACACCATCGCAAGTGCGCATGCAAAACTGACAAAATATGCCTTACTTAATACTGAAAACGTACTCTGTTTTGCTGTAAAATTCCTCGTCTTTTTTAAGTACTGCCGATGGGAAAGACGGGTTGTTGATTGCATCGGGGTAGTTCTGCGTTTCAAGGCAGAAACCGTCGCGCTTGTTGTACACGTGGTTGCCGGGCATGTTGTTCATAAAGTTGCCGCTGTAAAACTGCACGCCGGGACGGTCGGTAAACACATCCATGGTAATGCCTGTAACCGGCGAATACACGGTTGCCGCATGTTCTCCGTTAAGGCAGAAGTTGTGATCGAAGCCACCTGCGATTTTCAGTTGTTCGTTGTCGGCGTTGATGTCCTGACCGATTGTCTTACCACTGCGGAAATCGAACGGCGTGCCTTCCACACTTGCAATGCCGGTAGGAATAAGATTTTGTTTTACCGTCGTGTACTTGTCGGCATAAATCTGCATTACGTGACCAAGTACGTCGCCGTTGCCTTCGCCGTTAAGATTGAAGTACGCGTGGTTTGTAGGACTGAACACAGTATCTTGGTCACAATGCGCCATGTATTCGATTGCAAGACGAGTGCCAACCACCGTGTATTTGACGGTCAATTCCAGATTGCCCGGGTAGCCTTCTTCTCCGTCGGGGCTTTTGCATGCAAGAGTAACGCTGTCGCTCGTGGCGTCTACGATGTCAAAGATTTTTTTGTTGAAACCGTTTTTGCCGCCGTGCAGGTGCGCAAGCCCGTCGTTGTTAAACAATTCGTAACGTTTGCCGTCAAGCGTAAAACCGCCGCCGCTGATACGATTACCGCAACGACCGACTACGCTACCCATGTACGAGCCGTACTTTGCAAGACTTTCCGCATCGGGCATGCCGAGGGCAACGTGCACCTTGAGGCTGTCGCCTGCAGGCACCGCGATGTCGCAGATTGTTGCGCCCAGGGTTGCGATCGTAACTTCGATTCCGTCGGAGATGGTAATAAGAGATACTTCCTGTCCGTTGTATTTTCCGTAACTGTTCATTGTTCTGACTTCCTTTCGTTTTTTTGTTTTATTTTTCGGGTCGCGCAGCAACTTACGCCGCGCCGACCGATTGCGCCTCTAACCAAAGTTTACTTAGGGTTTCCATTGTCATCACTAATCATTTTTGCGAGTGTGACAGCGGATACTCAGGCGTTAAACGCCCATTCACGTATTGTTATTTTTGTTTTTAATCTTTTTTTTGAGACGAGCAAAACTTATTTTTTGTTTCAGCGTTGGCTTGCAATTAAGCATTTCAATGTAGGCATCCACAAGCGTCCATGGCAAATTGTTTCCGACAAAATTTCTTACGGGCGAACTTTCGACCCATCTGACATGACTTGCACTGTCCGTCGGCTTGACGATTTCGTCATACAGCATTTTGCCGTAGCCTTTCACGGGCAGATCGCCAACGGCAGTACTTGGCGTAATTGCCGTATCGTACACAGGCAAATCTCTGCCGTACAGCGTGGCAAATTGCTCGTCCGTGGGGTTGAAGTTTTCGTCCACGTCGTAGTAGCAGGCAAGTTGCTCATAGCGATCCGCCGTGTCGTTTGCGCCGCCTACTACAAGCGTAAGTTTGTTTACGTCATCGTTTGCGTGACGCCCGACCGTAAGTACGTATTTGCCGCCGTTTGTAACAAATTTATTCTGTGCCACGTCAAAGTGCGCAAGGTCGTCGATGTTGACGTCGATTTTAACTTCCTTACTTTGTTGCGGTTTAAGCGTAACTTTTTTGAACGCAACAAGGCTCTTTTTCGGGTAAAAATCTTTGCCGTCAAGGTTGGTTGCGTACACCTGCACGACTTCGCTGTCTTTCACATCGCCGTTGTTGGTAACTGTAAGACAAACCTTTACTTTGCCTTTGTTTAACACGTCCTGAGAAAGATACGGCTTGCCCCACGCCATGTCACCGTAACCCATGCCGAAGCCGAACGGGAAAGCGACAGGCTTGTTTGCCGACGTCGTGTAACGGTAACCCACATACACGCTTTCGCGGTAATACGCCTTGTGGTAGTCCTTGGCGAAGTCGCTGTCAAACAGCGGCAACGAAGCGTGCCATGTTTCGGCAAGACGCCCTTGCGGGGACACTGTTCCCGTCAAAACGTCGCACAAAGCACTGCCTTCGGCTTCACCCGCGTAGTAGTCAATCAGAAGCGTTTTTACGCCGGCTGCCCAACTTACGTCTACGGGTGCGCCGCATTGAAGCACTACAATTACGTTGGCGTTGACCGACGTAATCTGCTCAAGCAGTTGCAGTTGTTCCTCGGGCAAGACGCCCTTGCGGTCGCTGGCTTCCGTGTCGTGCGTATCGCCTATGACAAGCACTACTTTGTCACAATTTTTTGCATACGTACACGCTTTTTCCGTCATTTCGGCGGTTGTTTCGCCGTCCGTAGAGTACCCTTCGGCGTAGTGGAAATTGACCTTTGCTTTGGCAAGTGCGTCAACAAGATTGTCCACGCAAACGCTGTTTACGCAGGCACTGCCGCCGCCCTGACAGGCAGGTTTTTCGGCAAGAGCACCGATGAGGGCAATCTTGTCGTCCTTTTTGAGGGGTAGCAGCTTGCAACTGTTTTTGACAAGTACAGCCGTTTCGGCAGCCACTTTGCGGCACAGTTTGTGTTGCTTCAGATTGTCCACGGTCGCGCCGTCCTTGTTCGGGCGAGATTTGACCAGTCCGAGCACACGGATCACCGCTTCGTCCAGTTGCTGCTCGTCAAGCGTTCCGTCGCCTAATGCCTTTTTTACCAAATCCGTGCGGTTTTGCGGCATTTCGAGGTTCAGCCCTGCGGCAATACCTGCCACGCGGTCGTCGGTTGCGCCCCAGTCGGAAACGGTAACTCCGTCAAATCCCCACTCTCCGCGCAAAATGTCCGTCAGCAATTTTTTGTTTTGCGATGCGTACACGCCGTTTACCTTGTTGTAACTGCACATGACGGCACGCGGCTTGGCTTTTGTTACCACGCGGCGAAAGGCTTCGAGATAAATCTCTCGCAGGGCGCGTTCGTCAATGACACTGTCACACACCATTCTGCCGTATTCACCGTTGTTTGCGGCGAAGTGCTTTACGCAAGCACCCACGCCAGTACTTTGCACGCCGTTGACGTAACCGACGGCAATTTCGCCTGCCACCATCGGATCTTCCGACAGATACTCGAAGTTACGTCCGCATCTCGGGTCGCGCTTGATGTTTACACCGGGCGCAAGCAGCAAATCCACGCCGTTTGCAAGGCACTGTTTGCCTATTTCCACGCCGACGGCGTACGCCTGATCAGGGTCGAAACCGCACGCGATACGTGCAAGCGAAGGCATACAAACAGCAGGCAAAGTCTTGCCTTCCAGTTCCTTACGCAAGCCTGCCGGTCCGTCAGACATGGTCACCTGTGGTATGTCAAGACGAGGCACCGCGGCTGTATGCCACGCACCGTCACCCGTTGTAAGCGAAATTTTTTCTTCGACGGTAAGCAAAGAAACGAGCTGCCGCAAGTCGTCTGTCATCCTTACTCCTTTTACCCGACGGCGAAACCTGCGCATGGCAAATATACGCCACTATCAAGTAATGAAATCGTTACTTAATTATACAAGATAATAAACTATTTGTCCACGTTTTTTATTCGATGAGCGCAGTCGAAAATACTTTTGTCTGTTTTCGTCAAACAAAATTCCGTAGGGTTAATTTAGTCATCACTAATAATTTTTGCGAGTGTGTCGGCGGCTAATTATGCGTTAAACGACACTCACTGTACGTCCGGTACAGTTTCGGTCGTTTGCCTGTAATTATCTCGCTGTCACAAGCCGAGGCTTGCGACGACGTGATTAAATGCAAACGACCGCGTAACGAGCATACAGTCAACGTCGTTTTAGCGTTTCGACGTCCTCCACGTCGAAAAAAATAGTGATGACAAAAGAACCCCTGGACAAAAATGCAATCGTAATGTATAATCTTTGACAACAGGGAGGAAACGCCATGTACAAATTCAAGAAAGGTTTCTACTCCGACATCAGGATAGAGGACCGCTTCACCACCAACATACTTATACGCAACGACCAACTTGCCGAAGCCAAGGAAACGACGGAAGTCAAGGCATTTATTCGCGTGTTTGACGGTAAAATGTGGTACTACACCAGCACCGTTGACATCGACAACCTGCAAAATGCCCTCGACCAGTTGTACGAATACGCCACGCCCAACGCCGACATCGACAGCAACCCCATTGTCGCGCGTTACCAGGTAAATAAGGACGTAAAATTGCACTTTACTGCAAACAGCGTGCGTAACGTACCCTTTGCCGACAAACTGAAACTTGTCACCGAAACGTCGGCAAAACTCAAATCCGACCTGTCCGGGCTTAAAAACGCGCGTTACATCGACCGCAATTCTTTGTACAAATTCTACTCCAGCAAGGGCGCGGACATCACATACGACTTCCAGACCACGGGCGAAGCGTACAGCATGGCTTTTACTCACAACAACGAAACCTTGCAGGAACAACTTAGCCACGCAAAGACCGACTTTGCCGAACTCGGCTACACAGACAAGCAACTTGCCGACTTCGTTGCCGAGTGCGAAAACTACATCAAAAACGCAAAAGCAATTGTGCCGGGCAGTTACCCGGTTGTATTTGCACCGCAGGTAACGGGCGTGTTTGCGCACGAAAGTTTCGGACACAAGTCGGAAAGCGACTTTATGCTGGGCGACGAAACCATGGCAAAGGAATGGCAAATCGGCAAGCGCGTGGCAAGTCCGTTGCTTACCATACGCGAAAGCGGCGTTCACCCCGGAAGCGGCTATGTGCCCTACGACGACGAAGGCACAGCCGCGACGGATACATATCTAATAAACAAGGGCGTACTGTCGGGTAGACTGCACAGCGCAACTACGGCGGCGGCACTCGACGAACAACTGACCGGCAACGCGCGCGCAATCAACTGCGACTACGAACCCATCGTCCGCATGACCACCACTTACGTGGACAACGGCGATTCGACGCCCGAACAGCTAATTGCCGATGTCGGACACGGCTACTACATCAAAAGTTACAAACACGGCAGCGGCATGAGCACCTTTACCATTGCCCCGAGCATTGCCTACGAAATTGTCGACGGCAAAATAGGCAATCCGGTAAAAATCGCGGTACTGACGGGCAACGTATTTGAAACGCTGGGACTTATCGACGGCGTGGCAAACGACCTGACGTTGCTTAGTTTTGTTACCGGCGGATGCGGCAAATTGGAACAATTTCCGCTTAACGTCGGTCTTGGCGGTCCGCACATCCGTATAAGCAAAATGAACGTACAGTAAAAAGGGAGGGAAACAAGATGAAAATAGAAAAACTCACCTACTCTTCGTCTGACAGATGTATCAACATCGCCGCAGGACAGGTGGAATCCCTGCGCATAAACAATGACCTTGAAAATACCGTGCGCGTGTACGACGGCGGCAACATCGGCGTGGAAGGCAAACTGGGCAACGCCGACTTCGACAAAATGACCGAAGAAGCAAAAGCTAAACTTGCGCAAGGCATTGCCTACCCCGAAACCCATGACGAGCCACTTGTAATGCATGTAGATACCACCGCCGACATCATGAGCACGCACGACTTTGTGCCATACACGCAAAAGTTGCTTGCACGTCTCGGCGCGGAAAATCAGCAATTCTTGTTCAGCAACAAGATACAACTTAACAGCAGCGAAGCCACCTTCAGCGACAGCGACGGAAGAGACTTGTCCTACAAGGGCAATCAGTACGTCATTGCGCTTGCCATCAAGTACAAAGGCTCGGCGAACATCATGGACGAGTTTTACAGTGCGGAATCGGACTACTACAACGAGGACGAAATCTGCGACGACGTCAGGAAGAAATGCGACGCCTTTCTGAAAGAATTGCCGCAACTGACGGAAGAGGAAGTAACGGTGATAGGCGAACTGGAACCGCTTCAATACGCGCTTAGCGGACTTATCGCCGAAGTATATTTTTCGGGTTCGTCGCTTTTCAGCGGAAAACTGGGACAGAAACTGTTTAACGACAACTTCAGTCTGCGCGTAGATCGTGACCCGAGCAAGCAGATAAATCTGAAATTTTTCGATGCGGAAGGCGTGGTAAACAAGGATTACGTCAATTACATCGTAAAGGACGGCGTACTGACAAGGCTGCTTACATGCAAAAAGTCAGCGGCTGAGTTCGGTACGGAAAACCTTGGCGGCGCGGCTGCTTCTTACGACGGCGTACCGACATTCGGTGCAGTAGGTCTGGACGTGGAAAAATGCGACAAGACAGCCGGCGAGCTTGCAGGCAAAAAGGCAATTTACCTGTCCGTAACGGGCGGTGGCGACATGACCCCGTCGGGCGACATCAGCATGCCGTCCATTGTTTCCTACCTTGTAGAGGACGGACAAATTGTCGGCAAATTGCCCGAGTTTACGGTGTGCGGCAATATATTCGACATACTGGGCAAAGACTTCATCGGCGTGACGGACAAAGGCTTTTTCAGTTTCGGCAGACAAAGTTATTTTGTCTACAAAGCAAAAATTGTCAACAAAAAGTAGATACGTATTCATTTTTTGCTTACATTACACTACTTTTTGTCGCTGTATGAAAAGCCTCCGACTAAAGTGCAAAACGGCAAAAAAGAGATTGACAGCAATTTGTCAATCTCTTTTTCAATGCAATTCTACTTGATTACGCCTTGTAAATTATGCGGCCGCAATGCTCGCAAACCATGTAATCCTTTTCGCGAAGTTGCGCTTCCACCTGCGAACGCGGCATTTCCATCTGGCAACCGCCGCAACGACATTCGTCCCTCAGCGGCACAAACACCGGGTGAATCTGTCCGTCGGAAATGCGCTTGTACACGGCAAACAAATCGGGGTCGATTGCCTTTTTCAGTTCGGCTTGCTTTGTTTTAAGTTCCGTAACCTTGGGCTTGACCTCTTCCGTGGCCTTAGCAAATTCCGTGTTGAATTTGTTGTAGCCTGCCACGATTTTCGGCAATTTTGCGTTGATATCTTCAAACATTCTGGCAAGTTCTTCGCCGTCGTGCAAAATACGTTTGATGTCCTTTTCCACCTGCGAAAGTTGGTCCAGCTGTTCGGAAAGTTTGCGGTTCATGTAGTTGAGTTCGTCACCGTCCGCTATGTCGGCAATCTCGCGCGAATGTTCTTCGATTACTTCCGAAATTTCCGCAAGGCTTTGTTTTGCAACTGCCAGTTGACTGCGAAGTTCCGCCGCCTTGGCGTCCAGTTTGGTAAGGTTGTCCTCACACTCCTGTCTTAGTGCCTTGTACTGACGGCGTTTGATGTAGTTTTCGTTTTTTCTCAGTTCCCTCTCGATACGATTCAGTTCGCCGTCAAGCGACTGATACTGCAACATTTCTTGTTGTATCATGCCATTTCCTCCAATATGTTTTCGACGGCGGCGCACAGTAAGTCGTAACGTGCTTTTACGCCGCTGTCGTTCGTTTGTTTCATAATTTCTTCAAGCGTTTGTTTCTTTTCTTCCAGATATTCGAAAAACGCGCCGCTGTCACCACGCAGATTGCCGATACCGAATTCAAACTGCAAATCGGTAAGTTGCGTTTGCCCTTTGCCCAGTTCCGCCACAATAAGGTCGTAGTACTTGTCGGCAAAAAGTGCCATTTCGTCGCTTACAATGCCGTAGCCGCTGTTTACAAGCCAACGCCTGACGTCGGGTTGGTTGCGCATAGGCTGAAGCACCAGTTTTTGCGGCAAATGCGCGGCTTTACTCAAAATGGATATCGTTTCCAGTCCGCCCATGCCTGCAATTACGGCACAGTCGCATGTAAAGTCGCCCAGTCCGTCCTGACAGGTAAAGTCAATGTTGGGGGCAAACGCCTTGGGAATCCATCCCTTGGCTTTGTCCAACGACGGCTGAGAAATGTCGATAAAGTGCACGTATTTGGCAAGTCCGTACATCAGACATCTGCCGCCGACAATCCCGTGGTCGCAGCCTACGTCGGCAAGCGTTTTGCAGGGCGGCACATGCCCGATAATCCAGTCAATTCGTCCGATACTCATCTTATTCCAGGTAATCGCGCAGTTTTTTGGATTTGCTGGGGTTGCGCAGTTTGCGAAGTGCCTTTGCCTCGATCTGACGAATACGTTCA
>DPQS01000057.1:13733-19384 GCA_003537755.1 Clostridiales bacterium
GTTGAATTCCTTACCTACTTCTTCGAGAGTGCGTTGTCTGCCGTCGTCCAGACCGTAACGGAGGCGTATTACCTTTTCTTCGCGCGGGGTAAGTTTGTGCAGCGCGGCAATAAGTTGCTCGCGAAGCATGCTTTGCGCCGCCATATCGCCCGGGGCAATGGTTTTGGTGTCCTCGATGAAGTCAACAAGGTGGCTGTCCTCTTCCTCGCCGATGGGCGTTTCAAGGCTTACGGGGTCCTGCGCAATCTTTTGGATTTCCACTACCTTTTCGGCAGGAATACCCATGTATTCGCCGATTTCTTCGGGCGTGGGTTCGCGACCCAGTTCCTGCAAAAGGGCACGTTGCGCACGCACCTGACGGTTGATTGTTTCCACCATATGCACGGGGATACGGATTGTCCTTGCCTGGTCGGCAATGGCGCGTGTGATTGCCTGACGAATCCACCACGTCGCGTATGTACTGAATTTGAAACCCTTGGTGTAGTCAAACTTTTCCACCGCTTTCATCAGTCCCAGGTTGCCTTCCTGAATAAGGTCAAGAAACAGCATTCCGCGGCCGACGTAACGCTTAGCAATGCTTACGACAAGGCGCAGATTTGCCTCGGACAGCTTTTGCTTGGCGTCTTCGTCGCCGTCCAGCATGCGCTTGGCAAGTTCCGCTTCTTCTTCGGTGCTGAGAAGGGGCACTTTGCCGATGTCCTTGAGGTACATTTTTACGGGGTCGTCCACCGCCACGTCGCCGATACTTTTGTACAGCGCGCTATTGTCCTTGTCGAATGTGTCGACGATTTTGACGCCGTTTTCCTCAAGATAGCGGTACAGTTCCGCGTTTTGTTCTGCCGTCAGGGTAAGTTTTTCAAGTTTTGCTTCCAACTCGTCAAAGGTAATGCGGTTGTTTCCGTTGTTTTTAACATCGTCAAGCAACGTTTGCAAAAATGTTTGTGTTACTTCCATTTGTAAAAGGCTCCTTATTTCAGCGAATTTATCTCGTTGCTGACCGTCGCCAGCCGTTGCAACAGCGTAGCGTCCTCGGGGTGCTGCTTTATTTTGTCAAGCAACTCTTCCCTTTCGGTACGCAGTTTTTCCGTTTTTATTACTTTTACGCACTCTTCAAAGTATTTTGCGTTTTTTGCGTGTCTTGTTTTGTCGAAATCGGTGTCGAGTAGCGGTTTCAACTGTTGTTCGGTGGCGTCGGGGCACAGCGTGTACACCATGTCCAACCTCGGGCGTTGACCTTCGGCAATGGTTTTCAGCACGTAATCGAACATCTTGTCCAGAAATTCGTCCCCGTTTGTCAGCGGCTTGTCCTTGATGTCGGCGTAGGTTTCGCCGTTAAGCAGTGCCGCCAGTACAAAATACTTGGCAATTTGCTCGGGCGTTTGCTTGGGAGAGGTCGGCTCGTCCGTCTGTTCGTCGGCGACGGCTTCACCGGCAAGTCTGCGCACAATGTAGTCCTCGCTGTAACCGGTGCGGTTGCTCACTTCCGTTATGTAACGTTGGCGGCGTTCCTCGTCCAGTTGTTTCAGCATGTCCAGCGCGCCCGACATGTACTTGGGCAATGCGTCGTTACGCTTGGCACTGTCGGTACTTTTTATCGGAAACTCGTTGTCAAGCAGTTTCAGTTTGTAATCGGGCAGGGGCAAAGCCTTGTCGATCAGTTTTTCAAAGGCGTCGCTGCCGTATTTTTGTATGTATTCGTCGGGGTCAAGGTTGTCGGGGATTGACATAACCATCACATGCAAACCTGCTGCGTCCAGCATGTCCATTCCGCGCACGGTTGCTTGCTGTCCTGCCGCGTCGCCGTCGTAACAAACATACACGGTGTCGGTAAGACGGCTTATCCATTGTGCCTGTTCCTTGGTAAGGCTTGTCCCCATGCTTGCGACAGCCCTGCGGAATCCTGCCTGATACATGGAAATCACGTCCATGTACCCCTCGACGATTACAAGGTTGGGCAGTGCCGACTTCTGTTTTTCCTCCTTGGCGATGTTTATCGCGTACAGATTGTGACGTTTGTTAAACAGCAACGTGTCGTTTGTATTTTTGTATTTACCGCGGCTTATTTCACGCTCGGCAATGCCGCGACCGCCGAAAGCGATAACCTTGCCCTGCATGTTGAAAATAGGCACGATAAGCCTGCGGGCAAGCGGATCGAAGTAGCCGTTGTCGGCATGCATAAGCACGCCTGCGCCTACGCAATCGTCAAGTTTGAAACCACACTTGGTAAGGTGTGCCACAAGTGGCTCATCGCCGCCGTATCCTTTGCGCCCGGGGGCGTAGCCGATGCCAAATTTGCGCATTGTTTCGTCGGTGAAGCCGCGCTTGTGCATGTAGTCAAGGGCTTCCGTACCGAGCGGAGAACGCAACGACTTGTAGTAAAACACCGCCGTTTCGCGGCAGATTTTGAGATACAGGTCACGCCTGCGCTTCCTTTCGGCGGCTTCGTCGGCGTTGTAACCGTCGCGCTCGGGTATCGGTATGCCTGCGCGCTTGGCAAGAAATTCCACCGCTTCCCACCAGGTCATTGACTCGTACTTCATAAGGAACTTTACCACGTCGCCGCTTTCGCCGCAGCCGAAGCACTTGAAAATCTGCAAGTTTTTGCTTACTACGAAACTTGCCGTCTTTTCGCCGTGAAAAGGACATCTGGCAGTGAAGTTGGAGCCCGACCTGCGCAGTTCGAGATAGGAACCTATTACGTCAACAATGTCGTTGGCTGCTTTTACTTTGTTTGCAAATTCCAGTACGTCCACGGTAAACCTCCTTTGTAGAATTGTCAAGTCCGAGTTGTCTCAGCAAGCCGAATTTTTACACCGGCTCGCCGCTGTCGACAGTATTGACTACCAAAGCCTTACAACATAATATCCGCAAAAACTTTGCGAATTTCCCCTATTTTTTTTATTTTTTCTAAAATATTTTTTTATTTCCTTACAAAATAGTCTTATACACTACCCTTACCACAAAATTTTCGGAAATGGGTACGGGGTAAACGCCTTTTGCAAAAAGGTTTTTTTCGTAAAAACTTCCCGTAAATATTCCTTGGCAAAACTCACACAAACAAAAAAGGGGACGTCGCGAAACGTCCCCCTGAAAATCAATCGACAGGTAATTACTTCAGTTCGGAGAAGTACTTGATTGTACGTACCATCTGAGAAGTGTAGCTGTTTTCGTTGTCGTACCAGGAAACAACCTGAACCTGATAGGTGTCGTCGTCGATCTTGGCAACCATCGTCTGAGTAGCGTCAAACAGACTGCCGTAACGCATACCGATAACGTCGGAAGAAACGATCATTTCGTCGTTGTAGCCGAAACTTTGCGTTTCGCTCTTCTTCATGTATTCGTTGATGCCGTCAACCGTTACGTCCTTGCCCTTTACTACGGCAACAAGGATTGTCGTGCTGCCGGTGCAAACGGGTACGCGTTGTGCGGAACCGATAAGTTTGCCGTTAAGTTCGGGGATGACAAGTCCGATAGCCTTTGCAGCGCCGGTCGTGTTGGGAACGATGTTCTGAGCGGCAGCGCGAGCACGACGAAGGTCACCCTTGCGGTGAGGTCCGTCAAGAACCATCTGGTCGCCCGTGTAAGCGTGAACGGTGGTCATGATACCGCTGACGATGGGAGCGTACTCGTTAAGAGCCTTAGCCATGGGTGCAAGGCAGTTTGTCGTGCAGCTTGCTGCGCTGATGATGGTGTCGGCAGGCGTCAATGTGTTTTCGTTTACGCCGTAAACAATCGTGGGAAGGTCCTTTCCTGCGGGTGCGGAAATAACAACCTTGCGTGCGCCGGCGTCGATGTGAGCCTGAGCCTTGTCCTTGCTGCAGTAGAAACCTGTGCATTCCAGCACTACGTCTACCTTCAGTTCGCCCCAGGGAAGGTTTGCTGCCTTGGGTTCTGCATAGATGGTAATTTCCTTGCCGTCAACAGTGATGCTGCCGGGGGTAACAACCGTCTTTCCGTCTTCTGCAAGAACGGCGTCCTTGTGAGTAACGGTGTGACCCATTGCAACGTAGTTGCCCTGAGCCGTGTCATACTTCAACAGATGTGCAAGCATCTTGGGGCTGGTAAGGTCGTTGATTGCTACGATTTCGTAACCTTCCGCGCCAAACATCTGACGGAATGCCAGACGACCGATACGACCGAAACCGTTGATTGCTACTCTTACATTTTGTTTAGCCATGTGAGTATACCTCCAAAAGATTTTCTATTTTGCTTTTTGTACTTGCTTTACATAAACAAAGTACTGTGGTAAAATACCTTATGTATTATAGCATAGCGCAAAATCTTTGGCAACAAAAGAATAAGCAAATTTTTATAAATTTCGTTTTGCGCCGCATAAAACTTATCTATAATTCGGAGGTAACTACTATGCCACTTGTAACAAGTAAAGAGATGTTCAAAAAAGCATACGAAGGCGGTTACGCCATCGGCGCATTTAACGTGAACAACATGGAAATGGTTCAAGCCATTGTGGAAGCAGCCAACGAGTGCAAGTCACCCGTAATTTTGCAGGTGTCCGCAGGCGCAAGAAAGTACGCAAACCCCGTGTACCTTCGTCACCTTGTGGCAGCCGCTGTTGAAACCAGCGACATCCCCATCGTAATGCACCTTGACCACGGCGCAGACTTCGAAATCTGCAAGCAAAGCATCGACGACGGCTTTACTTCCGTCATGATCGACGCAAGCAGCAAACCCTGGGACGAAAACATCGCCATCACGCGTAAAGTTGTGGAATACGCTCACGACCACGGCGTAGTTGTCGAGGCGGAACTTGGCAAACTTGCAGGCGTTGAAGACGACGTACACGTAGAAGCCGACGACGCACTGTTTACAAGCCCCGACGAAGTGCAGGACTTTGTGTCCGCAACCGGCATTGACAGCCTTGCAATCGCAATCGGCACAAGCCACGGTGCATACAAATTCAAGCCCGGTCAGGACCCCAAACTTCGCCTGGACATCCTTGAAGAAGTCGGCAAACGTTTGCCCGGATTCCCCATCGTTCTTCACGGCGCAAGCAGCGTACCGCAAGACAAAGTTGCCCTTGTAAACCAATTCGGCGGACATATGCCCGACGCAATCGGTATCCCCGAAAGCGAACTGAAAAAGGCTGCCACGATGGCTGTTTGCAAAATCAACATCGACAGCGACCTGCGCCTCAGCTTCACCGCTGCCGTACGTAAGCACTTTGCGGAACATCCCGACCACTTCGACCCCCGTCAATATCTCGGCGACGCACGCACAATGATGAAGGAAGAAGTAAAGCGCAAGATTATCGAAGTACTGGGCAGCGCAAACAAGGCGTAATAATTACCCGTTTCGACAGTTGCGCCGCCGCCGTCAACCACCGCTATTGCGGACAAGCGGCAAAAGTAATTAGCAAATTATTTTACAGTGCGAGATTTTTCTTGCACCCCGACATTTGACACTGAACCACAAAAAAGGGCATTGCGGATTAGTCCGCAGTGCCCTTTTTATGCAGTGACGTTGTATTATAATGTGAGTTTAAGGTTTGATTTTATTGACTTATTTTGTCGGTATTTTAATCTGTTTTTTGACAATTTAGCATAGGGTTAATTTCGCTATCACTAACAACCTTGGGGATGTCCTTTTCCGTTCTTTCGTGTGGACATTCGCTCAGTGTACATCCAGTACAC
>DPQS01000074.1:0-13397 GCA_003537755.1 Clostridiales bacterium
ACACCTCGCCACCC
Source organism: Clostridiales bacterium (assembly GCA_003537755.1). Classification (GTDB taxonomy): domain Bacteria; phylum Bacillota; class Clostridia; order Christensenellales; family CAG-314; genus Fimimonas. The sequence continues at coordinate 15 of DPQS01000074.1, forward strand.
CGAATGAAGCCAATTAACCGTTTGCAATTGACTTGTGTACTTCAAGTGTACCAACTTCGGCGGACGTGGGTCAAATGTCAACTATATAGTGCAAATTTCTGTCAGATTACGTCATTTCGACCAAGCGAAGCGCGTGGAGAAATCACCGCGGAAGCGCCATTGTAAACGCCATTTATACAATTATGTCATGTTGAGCAAAGCCGCAGACGCAGTCGAAATTTTACGCTGTCGCGCAAAACATTTTGCTTTTCCTACTAAATAACTAACGGCGTTTTCTTCTTTTTAGTAGGTGCACGTTCCGTGCTCCCCCGGAAAGGTACCATATAAACGCCTTTCGTGTAAACAATGGCACAACCATCAAAAGCCTTCGCCCTCGGGGAGAAGGTGGCACGAAGTGACGGATGAGGGGGCAGTCGCAAACACTTTATTGTAATTTTATTTTATCAAAGTCCAAAAAAAAGCAGATTAAGGATTTTTGCCCTAATCTGCATTTTTATTTTTTTAATTTTCACAACGCCTTTACGTTTTTTCTTGCTGCCGCATGGCGCAAATGGTTGCGCTATCTGTCCTCGCGGAAGTAGGTCTGACCCAGTGCGGCAGGGGCTTGCGCGTTTTTGCTGTTGAAAATGCTTGTTACAATCAGCACGATTACCGTCACCACGTAGGGGATGAGTGTCAGCAGTTTCATTTGTGCAAAACTGATACCCGTGATGTACGCCGCAAGAATGTACAGTCCGCCGAACACAATGGAGCCTGCCACGGACAAAATCGGACGCCACAGCGTAAAGATGACCAGCGCAATGCTCAGCCAGCCGAACGCCTGAATAGTGGACACGTTTTCAAGGCTTCCCTTCATGTAATCCATACTGTAAAACAGTCCGCCCAGCCCTGCAACCGCGCTTCCGGTGAGAATTGCGCCGTATTTGTATGCCGTAACGTTGATGCCTGCGGCGTCGGCAGTTGCCGGGTTTTCGCCGACGGCGCGCAGTTCCAGCCCGAGGCGTGTGCGTTTAAGCACAATACCCGTTGCGACGGCAATACCTATCGCAAGGTAGGTAAGCAAACTGTGCGATAAAAAGATTTGTCCGAACCAACCGAGATTTTGCGCAAATGGCAATCCCTGTGACATAGTGCGTGCGGCAACCGTCAGGTAGGTTTTGTCTACGGATGTAATCATGTACTGGGTAAGTCCCGCGCCGAACGTGGTCAGCGCAAGACCTGTAATGTTCTGATTGCAGCGCAGCGACACGGTAAGGAAGGAATACACAAGTCCGCCGAACGCGCCGAACACTGCCGCAAACACAATGCAAAACAGCAGCAGTAACAGGTACGACGGGTTTGCCTTGTCGGCGCACATGCTCATGTACATCGACGCGCCCAACGTGCCGCCTGCCGTACCGAGACACATTACGCCGGGTATGCCGAGGTTGAGGTGTCCTGCTTTTTCGGTGATGATTTCGCCTACGCAACCGTACAAAAACACCATTCCGAGGGAAATTGCCCCTACGATAAACGTTACTATCATACGTTTGCCTCCTTGTTGTCGCTTGCCTCGCCGTTGCTTTCGGCGGCGGTGGTGTCGGTGTCATCTGCCGATTGGACGGCGTTTTCGGTTCCTGTCGCAGCAATTGCTTCGGCGGATGCCTTGTGACGGAACAAAACGCGGTAGTTTACAAAAAAGTCGCAGGCAATTATGCAAAAGTACACAATGCCTAGCACTATGTTGGCTGTGGCCTCGTCGGTAAAGCCGAAGTCCAGACGCACCTGCGCCATGCCTTTGGTGATGAATGACACAAAGAAGCAGGTCGCGATTATCATAATGGGGTTAAACTTGGCAAGCCACACGGTCATGATTGCGGTAAAGCCCATGCCGCCGTGCAACTCGCTGTTGACGGTAAAGTTGATGCCGCCCGTAAGCAGCAAACCTACAACGCCGCAAATCGCGCCGGACAGCGCAAGCGTGCGGATAACAACCTTTTTGACGTTGATACCGATGTATTTTGCGGTGTTTATGCTTTCGCCCACAACGTCTATTTCGTAGCCGTGTTTGCTGAAACGCAAATACACGGAAACCGCGCCGGTAATAAGTACAGCCACAAATACGACTGCAAAATACTGGCTGACAATCATCGGCAGTCTGCCGTCGCTCATCGGACGAAGTACGCCGCTGCCGTCCGTAGCCCACAGACTTACGAAGAAACCTACCAAGCCTTCGGCAATGTAGTTCATCATCAGCGTAAACAACGTTTCGTTTGTGCCGAAAAACGCCTTGAACAGCGCGGGAATTACCGCCCACAATATGCCTGCCGCAATGGCAGACACGATCATTATTATGTTTACGACGCCGTCGGGTACTTTGCCGCCGAGGTAAAACATGCACGCGGCGGATGCAAGACAGCCGACAAGCACCTGTCCGTTTGCACCCAGGTTCCAGAAACGCATACGAAATGCAGGCACGACAGCCATGCTTACAAGTACCAGCAGTGCAAAGTCCTGAAAGAATACCTTTATTTTGCGTTCCGTCTTAAACGCGCCGCTTACAAGCGAGCCGAGCACTGCAAAGGGGTTGCTTTGGGAAAATATGCCGCACAAAATGCTGCCGATAAGCAACGCGGTAACCACGGATACGGCGTAAATCAATATTTTTGTCTTCACCGACACATCCGCGCGTTTTACTACGTGAAACAACGGTTCTTTTGCGGTGGTTTGTTTAGTTTGCATTTGTTTCCCCCTGCGCGTCGCTTTGCGCTTCGTTGTCTTTGGCGGTAATGCCTGTCATAAGCAAACCCAGTTGTTCCTTGGTGGCGGTGTGCCCGTCAACCACACCTGTTATTTTGCCGCCTGCTATTACGGCAATACGGTCGCACAGTTCCACAAGCACGTCCAGGTCCTCGCCTACGAAGATTACGGCAACGCCTTGCTTTTTCTGCTCGGTCAGCAGGTTGTAAATCATGTAGGAAGAGTTGATGTCCAGTCCGCGGACGGGGTACGCCGCCATAAGCACGACGGGTTTCGCCGCTATCTCGCGTCCGACAAGCACCTTTTGCACGTTGCCGCCAGACAACTTTCTGACGGCGGTGTGTACGCCCGGGGTGGACACCTGCAGACTGTCTATGATTTCATCGGCAAGTTTTTGCGGCGTTTTGCGGTCGAGGAACACGCTGTTGCCCTTTTCGTAACTGCGCAACATCATGTTGTCGGCAATGTCCATGCTGCCAACCAAGCCCATGCCGAGGCGATCTTCCGGCACGAAACTCAGGCGCACGCCAAGGCGACGAATTTCGCCCGGTGCCTTGCCGATAAGTTGCTCGCTGTGACTTTCCGGCGGGTAGTAGACGATGGACGAGCCGCTGCCCGTGTGCATCAGACCTGCAACCGCTTCCAGCAGTTCGCGCTGTCCGCTGCCTGCAATGCCTGCAATGCCCAGTATTTCGCCTCCGAAAAATTGAAGATTGACGTCATGCAGACGCTCAACGCCATCGTGGTCGGTTACGGACAGGTTGTCTATTTCTATGCGCAGAGTGCGGTTTTCCGGTTCGGGACGGTCGATGTTGAGCGACACCTTTTGACCCACCATCATTTCCGTCAGTTGCTGCTCGGTGGTTTCGGAAGTGTTCACCGTGCCGATGTGTTCGCCCTTGCGAAGGACGGCAACGCGGTCGGATATGCTCATTACTTCGTTGAGTTTGTGCGTGATTATGATTATGCTTTTGCCGTCGGCTTTCATTGCGCGCAGCACGGCAAACAGTTTGTCGGTTTCGGCGGGGGTCAGCACGGCGGTAGGCTCGTCCAGAATAAGGATGTTTGCGCCGCGGTACAACGCTTTGACTATTTCCACCGTCTGCTTTTCCGACACAGCCATGTCGTACACCTTTTTGTCGGGGTCAATGTCAAAGCCGTAACGTTCGCTCATTTCCACAATGCGCTTTTTCGCTGCCTTCAGGTTGTACTTACAGCCGATACCCAACACGATGTTTTCCGTAGCGGTAAACACGTCCACCAACTTGAAGTGCTGGTGTATCATTCCTATTCCGCAGGCGAATGCGTCCTTAGGCGAAGCGATTACTTTTTCTTCGCCGTCAACGTAAATTGTACCGCTGTCGGGGTAGTAGATGCCTGCCAGCATGTTCATCAGGGTTGTTTTGCCGCTGCCGTTTTCGCCCAGCACGGCAAGTATTTCGCCCTTTCTGATGTCCATCGTAACGTCGTTGTTTGCCACGATTGAGCCGAAGGTCTTTGTAATGTTTTTTACTTCGATTGCGATGTTGTTGTTCACGATGTTCTCCGTGTCTGTTTTTTTCGCGCGGCGTTTGCTTTGCGAAGTGATGTAGCGGTGTTTGTTGCGGCGGTGCAGGCGCACCGGGGTTAGTAAGTGGCAAATAGGATTGTTCGGCGCGTATGTGCGCTTGTCCGATTTGCTACTGACTAAGTCGGATTGGCTGACGTTTGGGTTGTTAAAACGGGCGGCGTTTATGGTATTCGGTTTTGCAGTCGATATACTTTTTCTGCCGTTACTCGTTGTAAAAAAAGCGATATGTTGTAATTTTTTGCGTTATTTTGCAAACTTCTTAAAAGCAAAACGGAAGATTTGCGCTTTTGGCGGCGCAAATCTTCGTTTTGTAGGTTGTTAAGGCTGAATTATTTTATTAGAACTTGACGTTAAGCAGAGTGATACCGTCGATCTGAATATCGAAGTAAGGAGCGGAACGAAGGGTGGATTCGTTGAATGCGCCGTTTGCAACTGCGTCGGTTTCGGTGCCGTTTACCTTTACTTTGTAGGAAGTAAGGTGACCGTTTTCGTCAACTACCGCGCCTTTGTTGAGCTTTTCGTTTACCGTTACGGTGAACTTGCTTGTGTCAAACACTTTCAGCGTGCCGTTTTCGATGGCGGCTTTTACTTCTGCAAGTTTGGTTTCGGTGTTTGCTGCTGCTTTGCCGATTGCAAGCGTTTCAACGCTGCCGGTCTTCATTGTGCCCGTCCAGTCGTTGGGGATTTCTTTTCCGTTAAGTACGCCGTCAATCATGATTTCGAAGTAAGGCTGCCAGTTGATACGGGAAGCGATTACGTATGTGTCGGGGCATTCCGTAGCGGTGCTTACGTTGTAGGTAACGTTGGGAACTTTTGCCGTTTCGCAAGCGGTGGGTGCGCCCATGCTGTCTGCGTGCTGAGAAACGAGTGCTGCGCCACCTGCGATAAGGGCTTCGGCTGCACTCTTTTCCTTTGCCTGGTCGTACCAGCTACCGGTAAATGTAACGTCCATAACTACGTTTTCGACAACGGACTTGACGCCAAGGTAGAAACTGGTGTAACCGGAGATAACTTCGGCGTAGGTATATGCGCCGACGTAGCCGATTTTGTAGTTGTCGTCAGCCATTTTGCTGGTAGCGGGAAGGGTGTTGGTGTCAATCATGTCCTTCAGTTTGAGTCCTGCCGCAACGCCTGCAATGTAACGCGCTTCGTAGATGCTGGCAAATGCGTTGTGGTAGTTGGTAAGTGTGGTCTTTTTAAGTACTGCGTTTACGCCTGTAGCATGGCAGAACTGAACGTTGGGGAACTCTTCTGCAGCGCGAAGGATGTGGTCTTCATGACCGAAACTGTCCGCAAACACTGCTTTGCAACCTGCGTCTGCAAGTTCGGCAGCCTTGTTGTAGCATTCTTCCGATTCGGGAACGTTGGTAACGATTACGTATTCGCCTTTTTTAAGTCCTTTTGCCTGGCAAGCGGCTTCAAAGCCGTCAATGAAGTTTTTGTCGTAGGTGGAGTTGCTGTCATGCAAAGCGATAAGACCTACAACGGGTTTGGTTGTTTCGCAGCCTGCAAGCACGCCGAGCGAAAGGCTTACACACAGTACAACAAGCAAAACGATGGGCAACAGTTTTTTCATACATACCTCCATAGTGTCCGCGTTTGTAGCGGTAGTGGTGCTTAAAGCACCGAAAGCGGCTATTTTAACCGCAGGTTTTGTCACGTAACGTGTGACGGACGTTTATTGAATAAAAACGATCTGCCCGTCGTCGGTCATGTCGGCAATTCTCGCGAGAGAGTGCACGTTGTACCCGCGATCGGCAAGTCGTTTGTATCCGCCCTGGAAGGTTTTTTCGATGACGCAGCACACGCCGGAAACGGTTGCGCCTGCCTGCTCTACAAGGTCGGCAAGCCCCACGGTAGCGTTTCCGCTTGCAAGGAAGTCGTCCACAATCAGCACATGTTCGCCTGCGTGCAGGTATTCTTTGCTGACAACTACTACGTTTTCCTTTTTGTGGGTGTAGCTGAACACGTTTGCGCTGTAAACGTCGTCGGAAATGTTGAGCGATTTGCTCTTTTTTGCAACAAGCACGCGGCAATTAAAAAACTGCGCCGCAAAACAAGCTATTCCTATGCCGGAACTTTCCACCGTCAGGACCTTGTCTACTTCGCAGTTATTAAATATATCGTATATACGTTGACCCAGCTTTTGCAAAAATTGTACGTCAAGTTGGTGGTTGAGAAATCCGTCAACCTTCAGTATGCCCCCTTGAAGCACTTTTCCTTCCTTTACGATTTTTTCCTGAAGAAAATCCATTTTTGTCAATCCTTTGTGCAACGCGCTTGTTTTTGCCGAGTTTTGCCTGCACGGCGAACGATGTCGTCTGTTGCGTTGTTTGTGCGCGGCAACGTCGAACTGCGTTCGGCTGTGTTAATCTCGGAAGAAGGTAAGCATGTTTGCTTGCAAAGGCACGCGGTAAAAGACTATCGGAAAACAAAAAAACAGGTTTGCGAAAGTGTCGCTACCTGTTGCCAATAAAAAGCAAAAATCTCCCTGACGGTTACGTCGGGAATTTTGCGTCCAATAGTCGCATCTTGCGGCGATGCGGTAGAAACTTACGGGCCCTAAATCCGTAGATATATTGGCAAATATTCGGTTGATGTGGCAATTGTACTTTACTTGGGGAAATTTGTCAAACAAATTGACGGCACGTGCGCAAACTTTTTTTTGACGGCGTGAATAGGCCGCCGAAGGCACGGGCGTGCACCCACTACTAAAAGGACGCCGAAGTGCGTTAACAAGTGTAATGGGGTCCTGCCGAGGAATTGCAATACAGGCGACCGAGCGACGGAAAAAGTAAGCATTTGCGCGTGCTTGTTGTGCGCTTTTCCCGCTTTGCGGTTTGCCAAATGCTCTCTTACAGTACGTCAAGTACAGTTTCGCTCGCCTTTGGCAAAAATCATCACAACAAGCAAGCGCAAATGTGCTCGCAGTTGTGGGGTTGGAGATGCAGTACAAGGCGGCGGTAGGTGCCAGAAGCAATACTTGTCGGTATTGCAAGGGTGCATATCGGCGCATTGTGCAAATATACAACCCCACAACCTTGCCTTTTCCGTCGCTCGGTCGCCAACGCGTGCTCGCTCGCTTCACTTCGGGCATTGTAGTTTAATCTTCAATCAAATAGTGCCATTCACGTCGCCGAATTTTTTGTGGCACAGTGATTGAAATAATGTTTCACTGCCTTTTTTGTAGTTGCCGTTGCCTGTCGGTTACGCCTGCGCGTTTATCTTTTTGATGTAGTTCAGTATTTGGTCGAAGTTGTCAAAGTACTCGTTGCAAAGGGCGCGCGTACCGCTTCCGTTTATGTTGCCGCCGTCAAAGCCTATTGTCACGTAACCTGCCAGACGCACGCTGCATACGCCTGCGCCGCTGTCCTCGATGCCAAGCACGTGGCAACGGTCGGCTTCGGCAATGCCCAGTCCTACCGCGCCCGTTTCTGCGTACAGCCACGGGTGGGGTTTTGGGGACAGTTCGCCCAGCGTACCTACGCTGCCCTTCATCAGGGGGAAGCCTGCGGAAATAATGCTGTCGTAGAAGTCTTTCGGGTCGCCCATTTCAAGGGTGTCGAACGCCGACTTGATTTCGGGATAAGCCTTTTCGTACAGACCGCTTGTTACCAGCCCGATTTTTACGCCCATGTCCTTCAGCGCGAGCAAAAATTCCTTAAGTCGCGGCGACGGAGTAAACGCGCCTGCCTTGCCTTTGCCTTGCATTATGGCGTCCATTTCGCGGTGAGTGTGTTCAAAATAGTACTTGCGTGCTTCTTCCAGGGTTTTGTCGGGGCAGTACTTGTCAATCATGTACTGCAGGTGTTCCGACACGCTGTGACCGGAAACAAACGGCAGGTCGGCTTCTTCCATGCGGAAGTCGGGGTTGCCAAGCAGCGAGGCGGTGGTTTGCTCGATAATCCAGATCCAGAATTCTTCACTGCGCACGCTTGTACCGTCAAGGTCCATAAGCACGGCTTTTATCGGGGCTTGTACCGCAACGGGCTTCACCTTGTAGTAGGCGGGGTAGCCTATTGCCGAAGCAACGTACGCGATTGTGCTGTCCTCGAAGCAGACAAATTCCACTTTGCCGTCGCCTGTTGCGTACACGTTTGTTACGCCCTTTTCGCCCTTGGCAAACACGCCGTCGGTGCATTTGTCTATCTTTTTCAGTCCGCTTGTTTCGTCAAAAGTTCCTAAGTCGGGTATTGTAAATTTCATGGTTGTTTTCCTTTTTTGTTGTCTGTGTTAGTTTATTTTGTGAAAATTCACTTAGTTTTTCCCGTTTTTCAACGGATTTCGGATTGAAAAATTCCGCTGAATTTATTGTACATCAAAAAGGGCTGTTTTGTAAATAAAACTACCACAAAACGTCCGTAATAGGTCGCTTTGTGGCAGTAGAATACAAGCAAATTTCGTTTGGTGAATGAAAACGGATTATTTCAGCTTTAGCACAAACGTTTCTATTTTCTTCGCGCCGATGTCCAGCGACCATGCCTTGCCGTCAAAGTTTGTCTTTTCGGCACTGCTTTCGTCAAGGTGTACGCGCAGTACTTCCTTGACCGGCAGAATTGTGGATATCGTCAGCGGCAACGTTTCGTCGGTGGTGTTGTACACGCGCAGCGTCAGTCCGTCGCCGTTTTCCGCTTGTTTAAGCGCGCTTGTCATCACTTTGCCTTCTTGGTTGAAGGTTACGAAACTTGCGCAGTCGGGCAGTACGCCGTTTGTCGCCACTCCCTGGATTGCCTTGAGGGGCACTTTCGCCGCGTAAGCCGCATTCCACACGTGCGCCGCTTCGAAGTTTCCTTGGTGGGGGTACAGACACATTTCGTAGGTCATCTTGCCGAAACTGTGTTGCCCCGTGTAGCGGTCCAGTTCCTCGTAGGTCATTTTGCTGTTTGCCGTCATGTAGGCGCGTTGCGTGCGTATGAGTGTAATCTTGATTGTGCGCAGCTTGTCGTCGTCCACTTCGTACTCACGTAGACCCTTTGTCATTACCGCAAGTCCGTCTTTGCCGTCGCTTACGTCCACAAAGTTTTGCATGGGCTGGAAGGGCAGGAATTTGTCAAAGTTGTCCTTGGTGTCAAGGTGGTTGATGGTGCGGTGCGCAACGTCCCATGCGCTTTCGCAGTCAACCCACTCGGCTGCGGCAAGTCCGCTGGGGAAGTTTACCACAAGTTTGTGGTCGCGGATACGGTTGTCAAGAGTGGTCTTGATACGCAGGAACTTTTCGCCCTTGTTAAGCGTCAGCGTGGTGGTGATTGCCAGCGTTTTGAATCCGCGGCTGCGGTCGTTGCCGTCGATAGTGGCTTCGGCAGGCAAATCCATTGCAATGTCGATTTTGTACACGCCGCGCAGTTCGTTGCTTTCCGTCAATGTGATGGTTGCCGCGCTGCCGAGGCTGGTGTACGTCGCGTTGCGTTTGGGCTTTACGGAAATGTGTGCCGAGCCTACTTCGCCGTTGTCGGTAAAGTACAGTTGTTGCGGCATAACTCTGCCCGTCGTCTTGTCCGTAAGGTCAAAGGTGCCGTTGCTGTTGATTGCAACCTTTACAAATTCGTTTTCCAGTACGCCGTTGTCGCGTGCGATAAGTTTGCGCGGGGGCATTACTTCGGGGTGGTAGGCAAGGTCGGGCTCGCGGAAACGCAACGCATAGGTCTTGAAACCGTTTTGCGGTACGGTAACTTCCACAAGTACGCGTTTGCGGTCGGCGTTAAACTTGATTGCCTTGGTGTCCATTTCGCGTTCCACACCTATTGCGATGTCGTCGCGAGTCAGTTCCACGTAGGGTACTTTGTTGCCTTTTTCGTCTACGATGTCGTAGAAGTCGCCCACGCTGCTTGCACCGCCGACGCCGATGTCAACCGCCTGTCCGCCGCCCTTGGGGGTGTCGAATACCACTTCGATTACTTCCTTGCGGCTGAAGGGCAAGGTGTTGAACACCGTCAGCGTGTGGTCGGTACTCAAAAAGTGTTCCGCCGTGTTGATGTTGCCGTACAGCGCAACGCAACTACGGTTGGCAACTTCTTCCGCAACGGTCTTTGCCAGGCTGAAGTTGTACAGCATGTCGTCGTGCGCACGGTCAACCGCCGCACCGCAAATGCTGTCGTGCGCATGGCACTTAAGCAGGTATTCCCATGCGCGGTCGATGTTTTTGCGAGGATATTCCTTGCCGTAAGCCTCGGCGTAACTGGCAAGGGGTTCGGCAATGTTAAGCAGATTGTTTTCGCATTCGTCGTTGAGCAACTTTATTTTGATACGGCTGCTGTGCGTTGCGCCGAGAAGAGCGTTGAAGTTGTTGTACTCCATGGTGGTGTAACGCAGTTCGCCGTGGTGTTCTGCCTTTTTGTAGCCTTTTACCGCCTTGATTTCCGCCATGTACTCGTCCATCGAACATTGCTCGATTTGTACATCGGGGTAAATCTTGTTCATGTCGGCAATAAGTTCAGGCAGGTACTTGTACGGTTCGTCGTTGTCCTCCATGTTGAGGGCAAGTATGTGGTTGCCTATCGCGTAGGGTTCCGCCTGCTTCAACAGGTTGTCAAGAGCATTCTTTTGTACGTTGACGTCGTGTATGTAGTCAAAGTCCTCGTGAAGAAGAGTAAACGCCTTTTCGTAACTTTGCATGTCCGCCATGTGTACGGGGATCTGACTGCGGTTGTAGGTGTAGGTAAGGTCCTTTTGCCCCTTGCCGAGTACTGCGGGTCCGTGCACGTAAAAGAACCAGTTTGTGCGCGTAACTTCGTCAAAGGTGCGCAGGGTGTCGATTGTTGTGCCGTCCGCTCCTACCCACGTAAACAGCGGCGTAAGCACGTGCTTGTTTGTCCCGCGGTAGAAGATTGCGTCGGTGATGCCGAAGCCGCGATACAATTGCGGCAACTGGCTGGGTTGACCGTAACTTGTGGCGGTGTAGCCGGATTTCATTCCGCCGCCCAGTTCGTTTGCCATTTTGTGTCCCCACAACAGGTTGCGCACAAGGCTTTCCGGCGCGACGGTGTTAGTTTCGGGCAGGGTGTACCAATTGACAACAAACATACGCTTTGCCTTGATGAGGTCTATTATGCGTTGCTTGTTTTCCGGACGAATGGTCAGGTAGTCCTCGATTACGATTGTGCCGCCGTCCACGCAGAAGTATTTGTACTCCGGCTTGGTTTCCAGCAAGTTGATGATGTTGTCCATCAGGTCAACAAGGCGCAGTTTGCTTTGTTCGGCGGTGTGTCGCCATTCTCTGTCCCAGTGCGTTCCGTTGATAAGGTGAATTTTTTTCATAGTTACCTCGACTTTTGAAAAAATCAGTGAAAAAATCGGTTTTCTGGCTATATGATATCACACGGAATTGCACTTGTAAAGGGGAAAACAAAAATTTTTTTTGCAATTTTTTTGATTTTCCCCTGTTTACAACGGCAGTGTTGTGTGTTACAATTACTCAAAAAAACAGTTTTCTGAGGTGTTTTTGATGGTTTATGTCGTTAATTACGAAAAAATGACCCCTGCCGAACGGGCGTTGGCAATCGGACTGCAAGGCGTAGTCAATCGCAAGGGCAAACGCGTGCTGATAGACGCAGACAAGTACATCGACTACGTGACGGACAGCGACAGACGGTACGTTGACGTGTACGAACTTGCGGACAAATTCGCAGGTGAGTTTTCGGGCGTTGTCGTCTACACGCTGGACAGCCACGATGTCGGTATCAACATGGCGGCTATGCTTGCGGCTGTGGACGACGTACTTGGCGTGCCCGACGTGCTTCTGGACAAAGTGGCGAAGTACCATCTTCCCGTGGCGTGCGACCTGCGACAAATTTGTGGCAGCAACGCCGAACGGCAACGCGTAGTGTTCGACAGGTGCTACGACCGCCTTAACAAAAACGGTCTTGTGCATCAGGTTGTCAACGGCGACAACTTTCACATCAGGCTGCGAGACCTGTCCATTGCCAACCGTTGGGCATGCGTGTACACGGGCGAAGGCGACGAGGACAGGGCTTTCCGCAAGTACGTGCTGGGCAAGTTGGACTCAAACATCCCCGTGTACGGCTGGAACGACGACGAGATTGCGTTTATTAAGGATATATCGGAATTCGGCGATTATGCCCTGCCGTCGGATTGGTCTATGAATCACAGTTACTTCGAGGCGAGCGACGCCACGCTTACGCAGCGCATACACGGCGACTTGTCCACCGTTGCGCCAAACAAACACTACGTTGCGCTTGTGGTGTCCGACGGCGACAATATTCAGTGGCTGGAACGGGACTTTTCTCTTCCCGGCGGCAACTTCGGACAACGCCTTGCAACGGACTGCAACTACAAAATGACGTGGACTTTTTCGCCGAGCATGGTGCGGATTTGCCCCGACGGAGCGCGGCATATCTTCGCCTCGGCAAAACGCGACTATTTTGTCTCGGGCGTGTCGGGCGTGGGGTACGCCAATTGCCTCAGTTACCCACGCGAACATCTGGACGAGTTTACGGCGCAGACTGCGGAAGCAATGCAACGTAGCGACCTTGGTGTAGTTACGCTGCTTGACAACGTCGCCAACACTGCCGACGCACAATTTGTGCAAGATAGGTTGCATAGTTATACAAAGTTTGATACAATAAAGGGTGGAATATGGGAGCTTGACCCCGACAGATACGGCAGCGGCAAAGGACGCGTGTGGTGGAGCGACGGCAAACCGTTCGTTTCCGTGCGCTTTACTTTGTGGTATCCCACCTGCAACATGGCGGATGTCACGACGGATTGGCTTGACGAAATGGCGGCGGCAGTAAATGCAATGCCCGTCAGCCCGACGACGGAGGACGGCTACACGGTGGTCAACGTGCACCCGTGGACGATGAATCAGGCAAGCGTGGACTACTTCGTGTCGAGGCTTGACAGCAGCAAAATCGAGTTGGTGTATGCCGACGAATTGATTGAACTGATGAAGCGCAACCTGAAGGGCGGCGCTGCTCGCTGAAAAAGCGGCAAAAAGGCGCCGAAGGCACGGGTCGTGCACCCACTGTAAAAGGGCGCCGAAGTTAATTAACAAGTGTAAGGGGTCCTGCCGAGGAATTGCCAATATGGGAGCGGCTGATGCCTCGCGCCGCTTCGCC
>DPQS01000074.1:13555-29897 GCA_003537755.1 Clostridiales bacterium
CCTCGCGCCGCTTCGCCTATTAGGGCTTGATGGTAGGTACGCTTCCCAGCCACAGGCTCGCGGACGATGTCCCTTTATTGGCAACACCTCGCCACCCCCTGATAAAGCTGACTAACCGTTTGTAATCGGCTTGCGTACTTCACGTTGGCTAACTTCGGCGGACGTAGTTTGAAATAGACCGTATAATGTTAATTTCAAAATATGTCATTGCGAGGCACCGATTGCGATATAAGTATTCAAACGACAACGGTTTTCTAATCGTGCACGTTCGGGTGCCAATCCCCCGAAAGGGTTCCTCTCGTCTGCAATTATTTGTAGCAACGTCTGAATTACAGATAGCAGATATATAGCCGTTTTCAACGTCAGCACTTTTGGTAATACACCCGCAGCGCCGCTACCCCGACCGCCCGCCCCTCATGGTCAAGGGCGTACTTTGTTTGTTGTGGTGGCACTAATGAGGTCTGGCAACCGGCGAAAAAACTTATAAGCGAATAAGGTCTGGTTTAAGTTTATTAAGACGGAACATAACGGCTGTTGCGCAAACGTGTTTTGGCAAGCGCGCGAAAATCTGCTTCATAAGGTTGAAAAAACGCATACGTAGTAACAATTTCAATACAATAATCTTCCCTGCCTTTTCCCAAAGTTTTTGGGGAGGGGTGCGGGGAGGGAACTTTTTTCAAAAAGTCCCGCCCCGCAACAAAACCCATAAACAAAAAATAAAACTCACACAAAACAAAAAAAAGAGGAAACAATGGTCAAAATTACCGACGTCGCCGCAAAAGCCGGCGTTGCCAAATCGACGGTATCCAACGTGCTTACCGGTCGCAAATTCGTAAGTGAAGAGCTCAGACAAAAGGTGCTTACCGCATGCAAAGAGTTGGACTTTCAACCCAACTTCTGCGCTTCGGGCTTGTCGGGAGGCAGCACGCACATAATTGCGCTGGTCATGGAAGCCACGGCGGACATCGACGTGTACCCGTTTTACAAGGACTTGCTGCTAAGTTGCATGCGCACGGCTTCGACGCTGGGGTATTCGCTGCTTGTATACTACGATTCCGACAAAAACAAACTTATGCAAACGCTTCGTCAGGGGCGCGCACCCATCGACGGCGCAATACTGCTTACCCCGGGTGTGGACGACGAACGTCTGTCGCAAATGGAAAGCAATCGCACGCATTGCGTGGTTATCGGACGTCCGCCCGACAAAAACATCGGTTATGTGGACATCGACAACAAAAACCTGGTGGGCAACGTTTGCGAAAGGCTTATTGCCGACTACGGCACCGACGTGTATCTGCTCAACAGCAGCCGTAACCTTACCATTTCGCAGGACCGCGCCGAAGGTTTCCGCAAGGTTTGTGCCCGTCACGGTGTAAATGCAGACGAAAGACAGTTTTTCAGCAACGATTGCACGGTTGACGACGGTCTTGCCGTGGCAAAAGCACTGGTAAAGCGAAACAGTGTGTTTATTACGGCAAACGAAGGTTTGGCAAAGGGCGTGTACGAAGCGGTTGAACAGGCAGGGCTTGCCGTCGGCACCGACGTGGCGGTGTTTGCTCTCGGTCGAAGTATCGAGCATGGACACTTTGCTCCAAAACTGAGCTACGCCAAGCAAAATTACGCCGAAATCGGGCGCATAGCGGTGGAATCGCTGATTGCCGAAATCAAGGACGGTCGCAAGTCGGCAATGTTGGTGGAAAGCGACGTTGTTTTCCGCAATTCCACCTCGCGCGAGCAGGCATAGCCGCAGACAATCGAACGGCGTGTATTCCGCTCTTTTGTGTGTGCACACATTGTTGCGATATGCTTCAATTTAACATTATATAGTTGACGCTTGTACGAGCGGCAATTTGCAAAAGTAAACGACGGTCTTGCGGCTGTCGTTTTTTTTGTTGCACTGGTACCGAAGGCACGGGTCGTACATTAAAATCGCTTGTTCCACTCAAAAAACCGCCGCCGAAACAACAATAAAAACTGCACATTGTCCGTTATTTTGCCTCGTTGCGACGGCTAATTGACGATTTTTACTCCAAAAAAATTGCAAAAAAATTAAAAATGGGTATTGACAACGATTGTTTGTGATGTTAAAATGTAGAAAAACGGTTTTTTGCGACAGAAGTCCCGCAACAAAAAGCACTGCAAAAAGGAAATTTTTTGCAATTCGCCGCTCCCAAAAGCGAAATTCGGATAAGTAAGGCGGCAGAAAAAACAGATAGAGGGAACGTTGTCCATCAAACCGTAGTTTTAATAGTTTTCGGAAAATCGGTTTTCTAAAAAAACAACCACTAAACCACAGACGCAGAAAGAGATTTCGGTGGGCAGGATAGACCCGCAAAACATAAATAAATGGCGACATGTCGCCTGAAAGCGGTTTGAAACAAACACGCAAAAATAAGGAGGACGAAATGAAAAGAAAAAGTTTAGTCATTTTGTTGGCTATCGTGTGCTGCATGACGGTTGTGCTGTGCGCGTGCACCGACAACAACGTTGACGAAAAGCACGTTTGCAAGCACGTCTGTCAGCAGTGCGGAGGATGCACATCCGATTGTACCGATACGGAGTGCGCCAACAAGTGCCCCGGGCATAATACGCCCGACCCGACACCCACGCCGAAGCATGAGTGCGATCACGTTTGCCCCGATTGCGGCAAGTGCACGTCCGAGTGCACTGACCCCGTTTGCGCGGACAAGTGCAAGGGACACATCAAAGTTGCTGAAATTCTCGTCAATACCGACGACGAAAACGACGGCACAATCGCAAATCCCCGCACTCTGACGGTAGTGCAGGGCAGCAGCGCGGAATTTACCTACAACATCAAACCCCGCGACGCCGAAAACAAAAAGATTGACTGGACTTTGGGTACAATTGCCGACGGCGCATTTACCGCGGCAACCGAAGCCAAACTTACCATCGCCGACACCGGCAGCAAAATCACCGTTACTGCGGCTGCGGACGCTACCGGACTTGTCCTGCAAGGCAAAGCGGCAGACGGCAGCAAAACGGAAGTGTACGTGACCATCACCGTAGAGGAATACTTCCCCGTTACGGCAATCGTTTCCGGCAACCTCAAAAAGGTTGAAGACAAAGACTACGACTACGAACTGCTTACGGCAAAAGATACCGAATGGGACATGACAGACGGTATCCTGAAGAGAGGTCAGGATTTGCTTGACGGCAAAATCTTCGGCGGTTTGCAAGCACCCAGAAACCTTACCTACTACGCAAACATCCGCAACATCGGCTTGACGGTAGAGCCTTCCAACGCTTCCGAAAAGGACGTTAACATTGCCTACTCGCAGGAAGGCGTTGTTGCAATCGACGCTCTCGGCAATCTCAAGGTTCTCGGCGCGGGAGAAACATACGTAACAATTTCTTCTGTTTCCGAAAAGGACGTTGCAATCAAAATTAAGGTAACGGTAGCGGATTCTCTGTACAGAGGAATCACTGTGGAAGCCTACACGGAAGCAGCCGAAGCGGCAAACGTTGCAAGCGGTTGGGATCTTGACAGCGACCACGGCACGGAAAAGCAATTCTCTCGCTACGATGACTGGCACCTTGTAATGGTACACAGCAACCAGAAGCGCGGCGAAACGGGCTCAGACGGCAACCAGAAGATTTTCTACATGGGCGAAAGCAGCCGTCCCTACGGTATCTGCCTTGAAAACAACGTCAATGCAGGTTCGGGCGCAAGCCTTGAAAACTCTGCCGCTATGATGTGGGCAAAAGTCACCATCCCCGAAAGCGCACTGACATTCAACGTAAAAATCGGCAACAACGACAAGACGTACGGCGAATACCGCGTTGTATTTGTCAAGGAAGACGGCACCGTGACGGTTCTGTCAAACGGTTGGGTAGGCTTTGCCGCTCCCACAAGCGAATCCACGCAAAAGTTTGTTATCCCCGACGCAATCAAGGGACAAAAAGGCGCGCTTGTAGTCGAACACCGTATGAACCAGGCAGACACCAACGCGGAATTGCAAATCAAAGTGCTCAAGTTTGAAGGTCTTGTGGCTGTAAGTTCTGTTGTATTCGACAACGCAAGCGCGACCTACAAGCAAGGCGAACGCACGTTCAAAATCACCGCAAAGGTTAAGCCCGACAACGCTACCAACGACAAGGTTACTTACGAAATGGCAGAGAACAGCGCGGCAGGCGTAACGGTTGACGCAAACGGTAACGTCAGCGTAACGGCAGAAGCTATCGGCGAATATCACATCATTGCAAAGGCTGTTGCCGACGAAACCAAAATTGCGGAATTTGTTCTGACAATCACCGCCGACGAAATCGAAGTTAACGAATGGACAAACAAATCCCAACTTCTTAACGGCGTTTCGGATGTTAAGTGGGAAATCGTAAACGGCTACAATTCCGGCGCAGGCGAAGGCGTAGACCTTTCTACCGAACTTGCTACTCCAAAAGTCGATTACTCGGCAATGAAACTTACCAACCGCAAGGTTAAGTCCACGTCGTTTATTATGGCAATGAGCATCCGTACCTTCCCCAACGAAGTTACTGCCGAAATTGTTGTAAAGGTAATTACCGCTGACGGAACGGAAAATGTAATTCCTACAATCAGCGGCCAAAAGGCAATAGCCGACAATGACCCTGCTCACGACGGCAAGATTGACACCTACTACTACGACCTGTCCGCATATATCGGACAAACCGTAACAATCGAACTCGGCGTTGCCAAGCCCTGCTACCATGCAGTTGTCACGGCGGTAAGATTCAGCGGAAACGAACTTAACGTAACGGAATGGAAAAACAAGACAGCTATTCTTAATACGGAATCCGACGCCTGGGCTGTCAACGGAACATGGAACGCCGGTCCCGGCGAAGGCGTAGACCTGCAAGGCGCAAACAGTTATCTGTCCAACGAGTTTGTACTCGGTGCGTTCAACGCTAAGTTTACTTTCGGCGCACGTATATTCAAAGGTCAGGAAGGCGACAAGGGTTGGCCGAAAGTGAAGTTGGTTGTAGTTGCAAACGGCAAAGAAAACATTGTTAAAGCAATCGGCGCAACCGAAGATACCGTCGAATTCAACAAAGACGATATCGTACAAACATCTTACGATTTGTCCGCATTTATCGGTCAGAAAGTAGAAATTCGCATTGTTTGCACAACGGAAGTTTACCACTGCGTAATTGCAAACATTGCAATGGGTGCAATTGCCTGATGTAAGCAAAAATACGACACGTATGCAAATTTTTGCAACGGTTCGTAATTAAGAAAATCAATCCGACGGTTGTCAAAGCGGCATGTTTTGGCAGCCGTCGGCAGTATCGTTGCGGCTGTAGAGCAAGGCATTGCCTGTACGGGTCCGCCACCCGTCGCGACGAAGTTACCCCAAAAAACTTTGCCTGTCGCAAGGCAGCGTGCGCGATGACCTTTTATTATCGGTTTTCTGACGTCGCGCACATTTGTCTGCGCAGGCGCAAAATGCATTGTTTTTCAAAACTCTCTTGAAAAAACCACTACATTCCGCTACAATAGACTAATCGGAGGCAACTATGAAAAAGAAGATTCTTTCACTTTTACTCGTCGTCGCGTTGATGGCAACGGCTTGTCTGGCTCTTGCGGCTTGCAACGACAACAACGGCGATGACAATAACAAACCCGGCGGCGAACTGAAAGGCTCCGTCAAAATCTGGTGGCCGGGCGGCTCGCCCACAATCGAAGCGGCAATCAACAAGGCAAAGGCGGAGTACGAAGCCGCTCACGAAGGCGTGACAATCGACATCGCCACGCAAAGCACAGCCGACTTCTACAGCAGTTACACGATGGCTTTGATGAACAAGGACAACTTCCCCGACATCGCCTACGTGGATCACGTGTTTGTGCAACGTCTTGCATACGACGGACTTATCGGCAATTTGTCCGATTACGGCGCGGACGAAGTGAAAGACAAGTTTATCGACTCGTTGTGGAGCACGACGCAGTTTAACGGCGGCACATACGCACTGCCCATGAGCGCAAACGTACTTACCGTCGCTTACAACAAGGCACTGCTCACCAAGGTGCTCGGCAAGGAATTTAACGACGCCGACATGCCCAAAAACTGGACCGAATACATGGCAATCGGCAAAAAGATCGAAGAGTACAACACTGCCAACAACCTGACGGGTAACAACAAACTGTATCTTACGACAGTACCTGCAGGTACCGGCAACGAAAGTATGGGCGCAATGTTCTTCATGTCCTACGCGGCACGCAGCGGCGGCAGACTGATGAACGACAACCTTACCGCAATGGAACTTGCCACGGAGCAGAACAAATCGGCGGCTGCAAAAATCAAGCAACTGGGCGACCTGGGGTACACCCCGACAAGTTTTTCCGAAAGCAAGTTTGAAACGGGCAAAGTAGCCTTCATCGAAATGGGACCGTGGAAACTGATTGACTACTCGCGTATCAGCGCGTCGCAAAATGACATCTGCGACATCCGCTACACCAATGTGTTCCCGCTAAGCAGCGGCGGACAGACGCAGGGTGCACTTGGCCTGTATTCGCTGGTTATGACCAAAAAGACCAAAAACGCCGCCCTTGCCGCAGACTTCATTAAGTACCTGACGACAAGCGACGAAATTCAGTTGGCGCACAACACGGTGCAAAACCTGATGCCTACAACCAAGACGGCAATCGCCAACGAGTACTATCAGACGGCTGAGTGGAGCGTGTTTATCAACCAACTCAACAACATCGTGGCTCGTCCCGGTTCGGCAGCATGGCCTGCAATTCAGCGTTCCCTTGCGGAATACGTAACGCAACTTGTAACCGGCGACAAAAACGGCGTCCCCGACCAGCTTGACGCAATCGAAATTCAACTGAATGAGGCTCTCGAAGACCTGGAAGACGAATAATATGATCGACTACTCGACAAAAAGAAAAAATAAACTGAAAAACGAGGTCAAGGCGTACACGTTGCTGGGTTTGCCGATGGGCTGGTGGACGTTGTTTTTTGTCGTGGCGTTTTTCTCGGCTTTGTTTTTCAGTTTTACAAACGTTTCGCTGAAAAAACTGGCAACGGGTGCGGAAATCAAATTTACGCTGGACAACTACAAGCGTATTTTCTGTCCCGATTTCGCCAAGTTTGACAAAACGTTCTGGGACAGTATGGGTGTAACGGTGGTGTGGACGCTTGTCATGACCCTCGGCAACAACCTGATGGGTCTTGTGTGTGCATTCCTCATCAACTCGCTCAAAAAGGGCAAACGGTTTTTCCTTGCGCTGCTGTTCTGGCCCAGCCTTGTCAGTGGCGTTGTAGGGTCGGACGTAACCAAAATGGTGTTCGGCTCGGACAACAACAGCCTTGCCAACAAAATAGTAATGCTGTTTGGCGGACAGCCCGTGCAGTGGCTCACCGACGAACAACTGGCGTTGTTTTCCCTTATGATAATGCCGTTTTTCCTGGGTTTCTGCACAAAAATGCTTATTTACTACTCGTCCATCATTTCCATACCGGAAACCTACAAAGAGGCTGCCACGCTGGACACGTCCGGTAAGTGGAAGATTTTTTTCAAAGTGACATTGCCCCTTATGAAAAACGCGCTGATGCTCAACCTTATTTTGTCCATCATCGACGGTTTCAAAATTCTCGGACCCATGCAACTTATCACCAAGGGCGGCTACGGCACCACGTCGATAATGTTGTACATCTACAATACGGCGTTCGAGGACGGTATGTTCGGGCGCAGTTGCGCTTACGCAATGATTTTGTTCCTTATTATCATCGTGTTTACGCTGGTTCAGCGTAAACTTTCGGGCGAGGAGGTGACCAATGTTGAGTAAAACTTCTCTTGCGCCCGACAGCGGCAAAAAACGCTCGGCTAAGGCTCGCGAAAGGACCTTTCAGGTGCTGGCGATAGTGTTCCTGTCCTTTATCGCATTTTGTCAGATTTTCCCGTTCTACCTCAAGGTAATCGACAGTCTGCAGTCGCCCGACCTCATCCCCGACAGTGACAAACTGTACCTGTGGCCCGTCAACGGCACACTGGAGAACTACTTCACCGCAATGCAGGTCAGCGGTTTCTGGACGGCACTACTCAACACTCTGTTTGTCACGGTAATGTTTACGGCAATCAGCCTGTTTATCGCAATCATAATGGGCTACGTGCTTGCCAAGATGCGTTTCCGCGGCAAAAAAGTAGTCAGCGCACTGCTGCTGTCCACAATGATGGTGCCCGGCGAAGTGCTGATGATACCCAACTACATACTTGTAATGAATATGGGGCTCAACTACTCTATATGGGGTCTTATTTTGCCTGGCATCGTCAACGTGTTCGGCGTGTTTCTCATTCGTCAGTACATGTCCAACATTCCCGATTCCGTACTGGAAAGCGCGGATATGGACGGATGTAACGAGATTCAGAAGATTTTCCGCATAGTGGTGCCCATGTCCAAACCGGTGCTTATTACCTACGTTATTCTGACCTTCGTCAGCACGTGGAACGAGTACCTGTGGCCCATGGTAATGCAGTCCAGCGGCAGCGAAGTGGAAACGTTGCAGCTTATCATGTACAAGTTCTACCCCGCCCTTGGCGGTTACGCCGACGGCTTCGTGCGCTCGGCAGGCATGATACTGATTACAATTCCAATAATTGTGATGTATTTCATTTTCCAGAGGTACTTCCTGGAACAAAACAACATAGCAGGTATGAAATAACTTTCAAGGCGTATGCCAAAGGAGAAAACAATGAAAAAGACGTTATCCGTTGTTCTGGCGTTGGTTATGTGCTTGTCCGTTGCGATAAGTCTTGTGGCATGTACCGTAAACAACGACAAACCGACGACAAAGACGCTTACTTCGTTTACTATTGCAGACGACTCGCTGACGTGCTATGTCGGCGATACGTTCAGTGCAGACAACGTAAAACTTACGTTGACCTGGTCGGACGGCAGCACGGCAACCAAGACGGTCCGGGAAGCAGGCGCGTCCGCTTCGCAAATCGACACAAGCGTTGCAGGCAACAAAACGCTTACCGTAACGCTGGAGGGCAAGACGGCTACGGCAACGGTGGTGGTCAAGCAAAAGGGAACTACGCCCGACCCCACGCCGACGCCCGGTGCGTTCAGTTACTACAGCACGTCCAAACTGCCTGCGGACAAAAAGGTGTACGTACTCAACGACACAACCAAGGGCGAAAATTACACTTCCGACTCTCTGTTTACGGCGCAGGCAATCCAGGGTTTGTTTGCACGCAAGGAAACCCGTTTCTACGTTGACAGCCACTACATGACCAACGGTATCAACACCGACATGTACTACCTGGAACAGATGAAGGAGCAGTACGGTCTTACCGTGGAAAGTATTTCGCTGGAAGAAGCGGTGGCAAAATACATTGCCGCCTACAACAACTTTGTCGCCGACGGCACATGGGGCACAAAGATTCCTGTCGAAAACTTTGTGCAGAAAAATTACAAAGCATATGTCGAAGGTCAGGACTATTCCACCCCGGGATATATTCTGTACCGCAAGGGTACGATTTCCGTCAACCTTGCCGCTACGCTTGCGGGCATTACTTCGTTTTTGCCTGTCGAGGAAAGCGAAGAGGACATTTTCAAGGCAATGGGACTTGTCAAAAAGTTTGACATTACCAACGTCGTGTTTACCTACAGATGGCTGTTCGGCGTGGACGGTATCGGCGACGAACTCAACCCCGACGGACTTGTCCACCAGAACTACAAGGAAAGCAACGGCAGCACCAACAAGTTTATCAAGGACTACGGTATCTGCAACAAGTTCTTCCACGTGTACTACGACCCCGACTCGGGCGTGTCCGCGGCACTGAAAAAGAACATTCACGGCTTCCTCAACCCCAACACGCCGATTTTCGGCTACACCTACAGCGAGGACAGCGACGTTGCGTTTTTCTCGGAATACGGACAGTTTATCGTACCGACGGACTACACCTGCAACCTCAGTTTCTTCTCGGCGGAAGAGTTTGCCGGACAGACGTTCAAACAACCCAACA
The DNA here is from genome assembly GCA_003537755.1 of Clostridiales bacterium. Lineage (GTDB taxonomy): Bacteria > Bacillota > Clostridia > Christensenellales > CAG-314 > Fimimonas. The sequence goes on from DPQS01000074.1 coordinate 23,525, forward strand.
AGGATGTTGACAAGCCTGCTCAAAGCGGCAAACACTACGTGGCGTTTGTAGTCAGCGACGGCGACAACGCGACATATTGGCAAAACACGGCTACCTTTGCAACCAACTACATGAACGCGGCAGGTCGCGAAAACGACACCTTCCCCGTTACGTGGTCCATCACTCCGTCTCTTGCCGACCTTATGCCTGCCGTAATGGCAAACGCCTACAAGGCAGACAACAAGTACAACTACTTCTGTGCGCCCGTATCGGGACAAGGCTACATCAACGCAGGTAACTTTGCCGCACAAAACAACGGCGAGTACTTCAACGATTTCTGCAGCAAACTGAATACCTACATGGGCAAGGCAGACCTGTCCGTCGTGACGGTTATCGGCGGCAGTCAGCAGGGCAATCTGCCCGGCGTGCTTGCGGGATACGCTTCCTGCGACAACGTGACGGGCGGCATCGTGTACGAAGGCAGCAAGTACTTCGGCAGCGTCCGCGGCGGCGTAATGTGGGTAAACGGCAAACCGTTCATCGGACCGCGCGACAGCCTGTGGGAAACCACCCCTGCGTACATTGCGGCGCGTATCAACACCTACGAACGCGACATTACTTCCATCGACGGTTACACGCTGGTCAACGTGCACCCCTGGTCGCACAGTTACGACGACATCCGCACGATTGTAGGTATGCTTGCCGACGACGTGGAAGTGGTAAGCGTGGACAGACTTATCCGCATGATAAGCGACAACGTTACGGACAAATCCGCAACCGACCACTTCGACATCCCGGACAAAAACGGCGTTTCAATTTCGGAATCATATTTGCAGGAACACCCCAGCCTTATCCCCGTAGACCCCCTGTACAACGACTTCCTGTTGTGGGAAGAGGACTGGACGGGTAGCGGCGTAACCTACAACAGCAGCGACCGCGCGTGCAGCAACGTCGGCGCAATGTACAAGGGTAACATCTCGATTGCGGCAGGCAGCACAGCCGCCAAGCGTGAATTTACTTTGCCGGAAATAGACAATTACTGGTTCAGTTTCAACGCTCGCGGCGACACACTTGACGCGGCAAAATCCGCAACCTTTACAGTGTACATGACGGTCGGCGGCGAACGCAAGGCAGTGATGAAAAACGTAACCGTCAAGGGCGTACAGGGCACCGAAACACAGCACGTTACGGGTGACGGCTGGCAATGCTTCGCATTCCCGCTTAAGCAGTATTTTGCCGATTACAAGGGCAAAACTTGCAAGGTGGAAGTGGAAGTTGCCTCCGGCGACACGGGTATACGCGTTGACCAGGTAAGATTTGTCGACCGTATATTGGACGGCGCAATCGACCAGAGCAAGGTTGACGTGTACAACAATCAATTCGGTACAAACACCGAGGACTGGATGCTTGGCGAACAGTACAGGACGAGTCAGTACTACTGGTGGGACGTCAAAGACCGCGAAAATCTGGAACCGACCAATTCCATCCAGATTGACTGCTCCGACGGCGGCGGCGACGAGAAACGTAACGGCAACACCAACATGTGGATGGCCAAAAATTACGTTTTGCCCCAAAGCGACAGTATCAAGCTCAACTTCCGCGTGACCAGCGACAACGACACGGGCGCAATGATCAAAATCTCGATGTACGTCAACGGCGAATACATCGTGCTATATGACTGGCAGACTGCCCGCGCAAAGAAAAACAACGAAACAATTTCCGTAAATCTGGCGGAACTGTACCCCGACGTCAACTTCAACGGCGCGGAAGCAACAATCGTGTTCGAAGCGCGTGACGGCGGCAACAACAATGGCGTAGGCGAGGCTTGCAAACTGCATTACTTCACGACCGTGGCGTAAACAAGCGGTTGTTGCAAACAAGGCGCACGTACAGGCAATGCGGCTCTCGCGTGGCAAACGCTTGCCGGAACGGCAACCGAAAATTGCCTGCGGACAAAACGCCGAAGCAATTGTAAAAAAAAAGGAGGCGACATTTTCGCCTTCCGAACAATGAATCAGAACGGAGAAAAACGCATACGTATATAAATTTTTGCGTTTTTCTCCGTATTTTTAAGAGGTAATATGAAAAAATATGCTTTATTGACGGCGGTGCTGCTGGTGCTGTCCGTACTGCTGACCTTTGCCGCATGCACGCCGCCCGAACCTGCCCCGGAACCCGACCCGTTTGAGCAGTATCGCAAGGCAGACGACTTTACGTACTATCGCGAAATGAAGATGAACGCCGACAAGAAACTGTACGTGTTCGGCAAAAGCGAAAATCTGACAGGTCCGCAAAAGATTGCCGCCGAAGCGGTGCAGGGTATATTTGCGCGTACCAATGCCAAGTATTACTACTACCGCAACAATTACACGGTGTGGACGGACGACATGACGGCAAACTACGGCATAACCTTCGAGGAGGTGACCTTTGCCGAAATGCTTGCCGACTACAAAAACGTGTACGGGGACAAGTACGTGCTGTACGACGGCGTAAACAATCCGCAATCGCTCAACTGCGCAAGCACCATTGCCGGCGCGGAAGACATGCTGCCGGTTGACGTTCAACTGGAAGAATGCGTCAGGTCGCTGGGCTTCACCATGGGCGAGGACGCAACGACAATGACCGAAGCCAAGTGCTTCAAAAAATACAAGGACAAACTCAACAACGACGCGCTGGTGCAGATAAACTACGGCGGCTTCAACGACCAGATGCGCGACTACGGCATTGCATGCAAGTATCTGTTTCTGTGGCCGAAAGACATGGAAGATCAGGACATAGTCAAGTTTCGTGCCGAGGCCCTTGCCTGGGCAAAGGATGACAGCCCCGTGTTCGGCTGGGTGCCCAACGACGAAACTATCGACGTTTCCATCGCTTCCAATTACAGCAAGTACACGCTCGCAAGCGACTACTGCACAAACATGTCGGTGTTCACCTGCAAAAACGCTTTCGGCGATCTGACGTTCAGACAAAATCACAAAACGACGGACGTAGTTGCGGAAAAAGGCAAACATTACGTGTGCATAATGATGAGCGACGGCGACAACGTGCAAACGTGGTACAACAATTTTGCAACCAACAGCAAGTATCTCGGCGCGGAAAGGGGCGAATTTGCAATGGGATGGAGCATGCAGCCCAGTCTTACCGACCTTGCGCCCAATATCATGAATTACGTGTACTCGCGTGCCGACAAAAACGACTACTACGTGTGTTCGGTGTCGGGGCAAGGCTACATGAATCCGCAAAATTACGGTGCGCTTGGCAGTTTCATCGGCGGGCTGGACTTGTACATGAAACGTGCCGACTTGTCGGTGGTGCAAATTCTCGACGCAGGTCCCAGCAAAAACGTAATCGACATGTACTCGCTGGTACCTTCGCTCAGCGGTGGCATTTACTGTTACGGTATGAAGTACGCCGAGGGCGCAGGCTCGGTTTATTGGGCAAACAACAAGCCGTTCGTGTCCATTCGCGAAACGCTGTGGAGTGCCAACGTGGAGGCTATGGCGGCGCGTATCAACGGCTACGACACCGACCCGACTTCCATTACGGGCTACACGGCAATCAACCTGCACCCGTGGTCGATGGACTACAACGACGTCAAGCAACTTGTGTCCCTTCTTGACGAACACGTTGTGGTTGTGACGGCAGACGACTTTATCCGCCTTGTGACGAGAAACGTTCCTCACACCGACGTGACCTTGCCCTACACCGATTACTCGGTTGCCGCATGACCTTTCGTGCTTGCCACTGCGCAAAATGTCCGCCCGAAATGGTGAAAAGGAAATCTGCATAGTTACGGTATGTAATGAAATTAGTTATACGTATTGCAATTTCGGCAACAATTTTGACAACAAAACAGCAAAAAAGGTACTCGAACTTTGCGTTCGGGTACCTTTTGTTTTTATGTTTTTGGACGGCGCGGCGGCATTGTTGCTACCTGAAACGCACTATGCGGACGCGTCTGCGACGTCTTGTCGGCGGCTGCGGCGCAAGTGTGTGCGTGGCGGTGCGCGTAACGTTGTAGTCGGTGCGGCTGTTTACGTAGTCGGCGTATGCCTTCCACTTGCCTTTGTGACCGGACTTGAAGTCTATCGTGTGCAACAGTTCGTGGATTATCGTTTCCTTAAACGCCTTTTCCGTCGTAAGGTATCTGTTGACGGAAATTACAAAGTCGTAGTCGGCGTAACGTTTTGTCTGCCTGCCCCGGTAGCAAGTGCCGTAGTAGGTTCGTCCCTTTGCCTCGCGGAAGAAAATTGATGTAGCTACGGGTATATCCATGGCGGCAAGTTCCTGCAAGCAATCGGTAATCAGCCTTTTTATGTTTTCGTTTACGTTAAAGCGGTAGTTCGTTTGCATATCGGCACAAGTTTACCACATTTTCGCGCTGAAAACAACTTTCAGCGGCTTACTTTCGCCAATTTTTTGCAGACGATTTTTTCTGTCGGCAGTCCGTCGCGGCGAAAAAGAATGTGTCTGAAATAGGGGTACAGCAACACGCCCGTAGCAAACAGCCAAGCCATCGGGTCGCCGAAGCACAACGCCACGTAGGACGCGTTGCTTGCCAGCGCATTGACCGCGCTTCCGTTGACGAGAGCGGACAGAAACGAACAGACAACTACGCGCGCGACCAGTTCGCCTGCGCCTGCGGCAAGCGTCCAGATAGATTCGCCAATGCCCTGCACGGAATTGCGCAACACAAACAACGCGCCGAGCAGCGGAAACAGACCGAAGTCTACGTACAGGAAGGTTGTGCCGAAACGCAGCGACTCGGCGGAAATTTTGTCCTCGCTGAGGAAGATGTGCTGATACACGCCGTTTATGCTGAGAAGCAGCCCTGCGCCCGCACAAATTACGCTTAGCACAAGCCCGATAAGCAATGCCTGATTGGTACCTTTTTTTACACGGTCAACCTTGCCTGCGCCCAGGTTTTGCGCGTTGAAACTTACCATTGCCGTGCCCAGTGCGGCAAGGGGCGACATGCAGAAGTCTATCAGTTTGTTTGCCGCGCCTACGCCGTTTTGCGCGGGATTGCCTGCCACCATCAGCCCCGACGGCAGTATGTCAAACTTCACCGTTTCGGACAACATTACGATAAGTCCGATTGACAGCACGGAAAATTGCATGCCCAGCGGCAACCCTTGTCTGAGGTGCGCCCACAGTTCCTTCCTCGATGCTTTGTAGCAATCTTTGCCGGGCCAAATGTGTTTGTATTTTACAAAAATGTACACAAAACAAGCAACCGTACACAAAAATTGCGTCAGGACAGTTGCTGCCGCCGCGCCGATTACGCCCCAGCCGAACACCTTGATAAACACGATGTCCAGCACGATGTTGAGCACGGTTGACACGCTGAGAAACATCAGCGGCGTAAGGCTGTCGCCGATTGCACGAAGCACGCTCAATGCAAGGTTGTAGTACAGTTGCGCGAAAATGCCCAAAAATATCACAAAGCAGTAATTGTACGCCGCGTTGTACACTTCGGGGTTTTGTTCCGTCACGTTTACCCATGCCAGCATCGGCTTAATCAGCGCGACAGACAGTGCGGTCAGCAGAACCGTGATTGCCGCGCACAACATTATCTGCGTGGCGAAGGACTTTTTTACGCCATGTTCGTCGCGCGCACCGAGACGGTTGGAAATTACCACACAAAACCCGGCGGTGCAACCGAACGCGAACTGCATAAAAATGAACACGATCGGTGACGTGTCGTTTACTCCTGCCACTTCGTTTGCCGAAAGGGTCTGCCCGCAAATCGCGGCGTCGGACAAAATGTACAGTTTTTGCAGAAAGTACGAAATGATTATGGGTATCGTAAATTTGACAATGGCGGCGAAACTCGACCCTGTTGTCAGGTCCAGCGGCTTAAACAGGTTTTTGATTGCCTGCCGGAATGATGTCTTTTGTCTGGATTGCATATTTTAACCTCAAAAACAAAAAAAGGTAAACGGAATATTCCGTCTACCTTTTTTACGCAAGCAAATATACCAAGTTTTGCAAATATTGTCAAGCAATTTTTTGAGTGTTTTTATTGAATTTTTGTAATCAACTTTTAATAACGTGTGTCGGTTTTTACTTGTGGTGCGCCTTGCGGTCAACACTGTTTATTCCTGCCGTTTGAGTAGTGGCGCAAATGTCGGGATTTTCTTCCGTAATTTTTGCAAAACAACCAAAGAAACCAATTTTTGAAAAAGGTGTTTTCAGTCGGTTAAACGGCGAAAATATCATATTGTCGGCAAAAATCAAAAATTTATCGGTGCAAAATTCGTGCATTGTTGCCGAAAACGGCAAATTCTGACCGTGTTTGCGCAAAGCAACAAAAAAAACGGTGCCGAATCGCAATGATTCAACACCGTCGTTAATGGTTGCGGGGGAAGGATTCGAACCAACGACCTTCGGG
>DPQS01000033.1:0-3007 GCA_003537755.1 Clostridiales bacterium
TCCCATATTGGCAATTCCTCGGCAGGACCCCATACATCAACTAACGTACTTCGGCGTTGATTTTGTAATATCCATTGGAATGTTTCGACTTATTTTATTCCGCTCGGTATGACGTATTTCGACTAACCCCTGCTAAATAAGGAAATGTTGCCACACTAAACACAATTGCCACAACTTGCAAAATGCTTGTAGTGACATATTGCTCAAAAATCAAATTTATGACCTATATTAAGTACAACCCCATCGACCCGTTTTTCAAAAGCGTCGTCGGCGCAGTTGCCGAAGATATGCCTTTCGGCGTAAGACTGCAAATCAATCAAATAGTCAATCCGTCCTCCGTCACAATGCGCGTGTACGACGACAACGGCAGTTTTACCTGCGACTACCCTATGTACCGCGACGAAAGCGGCAACGGTTTTGACAACTACGTGGCGGAACTCTCCCTGAAAAAAGGTCTGTACCGTTACTACTTTGTCATGGACGGCGTAACCTACGAGCACTTTATCGGCATGGGCGAAAATCGCCGCCCGTCGCTGTTTTACGACAACGTCCGCCCCTACCAACTGTCCGTCTACAAAAAGATTTACCAAACGCCGACCTGGCTCAACAAGGGAGTAATGTATCAGATTTTTGTCGATCGTTTTTGCGCAAGCGGCAAAGCCGTCCCCAACGAGGACAAAATTATGCGCAATTGGGGCGAGCAACCCTATTTTCGCGACGAGGACGGTGTGGTGCTCAACCGCGACTTTTTCGGCGGCGATCTCGAAGGCGTAATTTCCAAATTGCCGTACCTTCGCAGCCTCAACGTATCCACAATCTATCTTAACCCCATATTCAAGGCGTACAGCAACCACAAGTACGACACCGAGGATTACGAAACAATCGACCCCATGTTCGGCACACAGCAGGACTTCGAACGGCTTTGCGCCGAGGCTCACAATCTGGGTATACATGTAATCCTTGACGGTGTGTTCAACCACGTCGGAAGCAGCAGTAAGTATTTCAACCGCGAGGGTAAGTACGGCAACGAAGGCGCGTATCGCGACCCGAAAAGTCCGTACCGCGACTGGTTCAACTTCCGTCCCGACGGCAGTTACGAGTGTTGGTGGAATTTCCGCACGTTGCCGCGCATCAACGCCCGCAGCAAAAGTGCACAAAAGTACTTTACGGACAAAAACGGTATTGTTCGTCGCTGGATTGCACGCGGTGCAAGCGGTTGGCGGCTTGACGTTGTGGACGAAATCGATGACTGTATGCTTGACAAAATTGTCGCCGCGGCAAAAAAGGAAAATCCGCAGGCGGCAATCATCGGCGAAGTGTGGGAGGACGCCAGCAACAAAATCGACTACGGCGTGCGCCGCCATTACCTGGACGGCAGTCAGCTGGATTCGGTAATGAACTACCCGCTTATGAACGGCATTATCGACTTTGTGCGCAGCGGTAACGAACAATCGCTGTCGCGCACTGTGTTCGATCTGGTCAACAACTATCCGCCCTTTGTGCGCAACAACCTTATGAACATTCTGGGTACGCACGACACCGTCCGTATTCTTACCAATCTTGCCGGCAAAAACATGGACAACGTCGGCAAAGAAGCGATGTCGCTTGTCAAACTTACCGACGACGAGTATCGCCACGGTTGCAAAATGCTCAAAACGGCTGCCGTGTTGCAGTACACATTTTTCGGCTTTCCGTGCGTGTATTACGGGGACGAAGTGGGCATGGAAGGTTACAAAGACCCATTCTGCCGCGGTTGTTACCCATGGGGCAAGGAAAACAAACTGCTGCTGGACTTCTACCGCAGGCTCGGCGAAATACGCAGTTTGCCTGTGTTCAGCGACGGTGACTTTTCGGAACTTGCTGCGGAAAAGGGAGTATATGCTTTCCGTCGCAACGACGCTGCCTCGGGCACGGAAGCGGTTGTAGCCGTAAACCGCGGCTCGGTGGACTACGAACTGACATTACCCGACACCTATCGGGATTTGCTGACAGGGCGCGAGTACAAGGACAGGTGCGTTCTGTCGCCCATGGGCTACGTGATCCTGCGCCGCATATAGGCGCATATGGTGGCTACGCACCTCGCCGGTGGGGCGACTATTATTACGTCTTTATTACAGCCGACGGCAGTCCGTTCATATCGTGTGGTGTCAACTGTTGCCGCCCTCTGCACCTATCTGCGGCGCAGGATAGACTGACTTCGGGTCAGTATGTCGCGGCATTTCGCCCGGTTGTCATTATCTGCACTCATCTACGCCGTAAAATCAGACTGATGGTGCTAAAAATAAAAAAGCGATTTCGTTTTTTCGACGTCGCAAATTGCCGCTCTATGAGCGGCGCTAACGAAAATTAAAAGTGTATTTCACTCACACTCGGAGGTAATTATGAAACAGTACGACATCATCATCGTCGGGGCAGGTCCCGGCGGAATTTACGCCGCATACGAACTGGCAACAAGCGGCAAATCCATTGCCGTATTCGACAGCGGTCACGCGCTTGCAAAGCGCAGATGCCCGATAGACGGCGTTCGCATCAAAAATTGTATCGGTTGTCCGACCTGTTCCATAATGTCGGGTTTCGGCGGTGCAGGCGCGTTTTCCGACGGCAAATACAACATCACCAACGATTTCGGCGGCAGTCTGTATCGCTACATCGGCAAAGACCGCGCGACGGAACTTATGCGCTACGTCGACAACATCAACATGCGTTTCGGCGGCGAGCATACAAAAATGTACAGCACGGCAGGCACTCGTTTCGCAAAAATCTGTATGCAAAACAAACTTAACCTGTTAAATGCCGAAGTGCGCCATCTCGGCACCGACGTCAACTACATAGTGCTTGAAAACTTGTACAATTACCTCAAGGACAAAGTTGATTTCTTCTTCGACACGCCCGTGACGGACATCGACAAGGACGGCGACAAGTACATCGTTGCCACAGCCAAACAAAGTTACGTCTGCGACAAGTGTATTGTTTCCGTAGGTCGCAGCGGCAGCAAATGGATGGAACA
>DPQS01000033.1:3213-3555 GCA_003537755.1 Clostridiales bacterium
CAGCGGCAGCAAATGGATGGAACACGTTTGCGAAAAACTGGGCATCGGTACCAAGTCCAACCGCGTTGACATCGGCGTGCGCGTAGAACTTCGTCAGGAAATTTTCTCGCACCTGACGGACGAACTGTACGAAAGCAAAATCGTGTACCGTACCGAAAAATTTGAGGACAACGTGCGCACGTTCTGCATGAATCCGCGCGGAATTGTCGTCACGGAAAACACAAACGGCATTGTTACCGTCAACGGACACAGTTTCAGCGACGACGGCAAACGCACCGACAACACCAACTTCGCGTTGCTTGTCGCCAAAGAATTCAGCGAGCCGTTCAAGGACAGCAACGG
>DPQS01000033.1:3701-4242 GCA_003537755.1 Clostridiales bacterium
GGACAGCAACGGTTACGGCGAAAGCATTGCAAGGCTGTCCAACATGCTTGGCGGCGGTGTGCTGGTGCAACGTTTCGGTGACCTTATTCGCGGTCGCCGCAGTACACCTAAGCGCATTGAAGAGGGTAATGTGGTACCTACGCTGAAGGCAACCCCCGGTGACCTGAGCCTTGCCTTGCCCAAGCGCATACTGGACGGAATTATCGAAATGATTTACGCCCTTGACAAAATCGCCCCCGGTACAGCCAACGACGACACCCTGCTGTACGGCGTGGAAGTTAAGTTTTACAACATGCAGGTTGACATCGACAATGACCTGCAAACCAAGCACAAGGGCTTGTATATGATTGGCGACGGCAGCGGCGTTACGCACAGTTTGTCGCATGCGTCGGCGAGTGGTATCTATGTTGCCCGCCACATTTTAGGTTGTGAGGGCGCATATTAGCACATCTTGTCACTGCGTGAACGGTTGCGCTCAAGTCGTGTACGTCTTTGTACATTCCTTTCGCGCAACCGTCCCTGCTGTGCCAATCTGCACCAA
>DPQS01000033.1:4410-16003 GCA_003537755.1 Clostridiales bacterium
CCCTGCTGTGCCAATCTGCACCAATCTGCGCCCTCACAAAAATTTTGTGGTGCAGTGATATTTTAATGGGCAGAATTTTTTAATCTAAAATCAGTGATATTTGAAATTTTTGTCTAAGATGGTGTCGGACAAAATGTGTTTCAACCTTTTTTCAATTATTTGTGGTTAAAATGTTTGTAAGGAATGGGACAAAGGCGGTTTGTGCTTGTGCGTGCCATTCAATGTTTGCGGAAAGGGTTCGGCGGTGGTGGCGGATGTCGCGACGGCGAAAAACAAACCTTTTTCGATGTGTATCGCAATGAAAATTCTTATTGTTGACGACGAAAAACAACTTACATCTGCGCTCAGTATGCTGCTTAAAAAGCGAGGCTTCGAGTGCGACTGCGTGTACGACGGCGAAGATGCGCTGGAATATGCGTTGACGGGCGTGTACGACGCGGTGGTGCTGGACTGGATGTTGCCGAAGCTCAGCGGCATAGAAGTACTCGAGCGTTTGCGTGCAAAGGGCATTGCTACGCCTGTTATCATGTTGACTGCAAAGGGCGAAGTCGCCGACAAAATCAGCGGGCTTAACTGCGGCGCGGACGACTACCTCAGTAAGCCCTTCAACAGCGACGAACTTGTAGCGCGCATTTACGCAATCACGCGTCGCAAGGGCGATTACGTCGGCATGCAAATCAAGTTCGGCGACGTAACGCTGGACTGTGAAAGCCATGTGCTTGCCTGCGGCGGCCAGTCGGTAAAACTGGGTGCCAAGGAATTTCAGGTTTTGGAAATGCTGCTTAAAAACCCTGAGCGCGTGTTTCCCAAGGAACTTATTATAGACAAGATCTGGGGTTACGACAGCGACGCCGAGTACAACAACGTCGAAGTGTACGTTTCCTTTATTCGTCGCAAACTGACGGCAATCAAGTCGCATGTCACTATTAAATCCATACGTAACACTGGTTACCGCGCGGAGGTGGACAATTGATCGCAAAAACACGGCGCAATTTTGTGCTGATCACAATGGTGTTGCTGACGGCGGTAATTGTTGCGTTTGTCGGCAGTACGGTGTTTATCAACTACCGCAGTTCCTCAAACGAGACGGAATTTGCACTGCGCGAACTGCTGCGTTCGCAAGGTGGTCCAGGTGGCAACATCAAGGGCGGTCGGCGGTCGGCTGTGCTTGCGTGTGACTTCCTTGACGACAACGAAGTGTACGTCTGGTTTGAAAAGGGCAATGCCGATTTGTTCACTTCGCAAATCGCCGCAGAGGAATTTGTCGCAAAAATTATCCATAGCGGCGTAGTAGTAAACGCTAAAAAAACGGATGACGGTAATTATTACGGCAAGACCGACGGGCTGTGCTATCTGATAAGTGTTGACAACGCGACCTATTCGGCAGAAGTGGCGGTAATCGATCGCAATCTCGAGGACAAAATGCTTGCCCGCACAACCTGGACGCTTGTCGGCGTTTCGGCTGTCTCGCTTGTAGCCATTTTCGTAATCGTGTGGCTACTTTCGTATCGGGTGGTGCGCCCTGTGGAAACGGCGTTCAACAAACAACGTCGCTTTATTTCCGACGCCAGTCACGAACTGAAAACTCCCGTTACCATAATTCGCGCCAACACCGAAGCACTTGAAGCCGACGTTGGACAAAGCGAATGGTCGCAAAACATAATTTCGCAGACGGACAGGCTGCAACAACTCGTGGAAGAAATGCTGACACTCGCCCGACTTGAGGAACAGCCGCTCGTTAAGGAAAAAATCGACGTGTCGTCGGTTGTGGAAAGCGCGGTGCTTGAGTTTGAACCTGTCGCGTATGAGCAAAACAAAACTTTGATGTACGATTTTTGTGACGATATACTGATGTTTGCCGCTCGTGAGGACGTGCGCAGAGTGGTGACGCTCCTTACCGACAACGCCGTGAAGTATTGCGACAGCCGTGTGGACGTAACTTTTGCACGAAACGGCAAGGGCGCACGTTTTGTCATTGACAACGACGGTTGCCTTGTTGACGAAGAAAGCAAGGAACGACTGTTTGAACGTTTCTATCGTGAGGACAGTTCCCGTGCACGCAGGACCGGCGGCAGCGGACTCGGACTTGCCACAGTCAAGGCAATCTGCGACCGCAACAAATGGAAGGTGTCCCTTTCCTGTCACAAGGGCGGCAACATGACTGTCACCGTTGACATGATTTAATTGCCTGTCTGATAGTTGTTGTGAAAATTGTCGTTGACAAGAAGTAACATTCAATTGAGCTTTCGGATTTGTCCGACATGACATATCCGAAGTCGCTATAAGACAATTTACAAAATATATTTTGAGTAATAAAGTAAAAACACCGTGATATCGTTCGCGGTGCTTTTTGCTGTGTAAAGGTGTTTCTTGTTTTAATATACCAAATCTTATTTTTGAAAAGTTGTGACAAACTATCCCGACGACATTCGGCTTAATCCATGTCAAAAGCAGAATTTTATTTGAAAATTCAGTCCTTTTCGATGCTGCCTGGGGCGTGTCCGATAATCTTCACGTACGAGCGGTAAAAAGTAGAGTAGTCTTTGAAGTCGAACATCTCCGCGACGGCGGATTTTTTTTCGCCTGCAAGTATCATCTGGTGTGCGGCAATTATTTTTTTGTATCGCACATACTGCATTACGGGTATTTTCATCGTTCGCTTAAATTCGTTGGAAATGTAAGACTTTGAAAAGTTGAATTCGCGGCTCAGTGACTCAAGCGAAACGGATTGTCGCACGTGCGCGTCGATGTAGTCGGTAAGTCGTGCAATGAAGTTGTCCGAAGCGGTGGTTGCCACGACATTTTCGCGGCACATCATGATAAGTAGTTTCGTCAACTCGCAGACAAACAACGTGTAGGTTTCTTCGGGCGAAAAGTTGTCGTAATACGAGTCTAACTGGTTGAACATCAGCGCGTACTTTTTTGCGTCGCCGAAAAAAGCATTGAGGCTTTGCAAACGTTCGGCAAGGTAGGGCGGCAGGACGGAATCGGGAAATTTCAGCACGTAGCGTTCGTACTGTTTTTCCTTGTAAACTTCGCCGAAATGGTATTTGCCAGGGCGTATAAGAATAAGGTCGCCTTCGCTTAAAAAACGCGACTCGGACTCCACGTTGTAACGTACGTTTCCTTTGACCAGAAACAGTATCTCGTTAACGGTGTGCAGGTGTTTGTTGTAGTTGTCTGTGGGCTCGCTTGCCGTGCCGAGTTTGTGGGCAAAGTCGATGTTTTTGTAAAGAAAATTAAACATACTTCGATTATATCTGTCTTTCGCATTTTTTTCAAGCGTATTGTAGAAGAAATGCAAACTAATTCAATAAGTTTTGCAATTGAACGACAGCGGCGGCGGTGGTATAATACTTTCGGTAAAATGCAGTAGTGTTTGTCGATGTTCGTGTGTTTGGTAAACTGGCGATATTTTGACTGACAAAGCAGTCGTCTGCGACGTTGAAACGCGACAAAAATCGGCGGCGAAGCGGCTTCAAACAAGGCTGTGCCTGCGTCGCCCGGTTGTTGCGGAAACATTGTCGTTACGCCTTTGAAGCATTACGCAAAGCAACGCACTGTGTTTGCTTTACTTACAAAGTTGACGGAGATTTTACTATGGACAGAGTAATACCTGTAGTTGTAATCAAGGATTTGCAGGATACCGAGCCTACGCTGAAGGCACTTCGCGACGGCGGTATCAATACGGCGGAAATTACTTTCCGCACGGCGTGCGCCAAGGAAGCAATTGCGCTGGGCGTAAAACTGTTTCCCGACATGAATATCGGCGCAGGCACGGTAATCAATGCCGAACAAGCCGAAGAGGCGGTGGAAGCAGGCGCAAAGTTTATCGTGTCACCCGGGCTCAGTCAGGGTGTGGCAAACGTTTGCAAGGTCAACAAGTTGCCCTATTACCCCGGTTGTGTAACCCCTACGGAGATTATGCAGGCGTTGGAACTTGGCATTGACATAATCAAGTTTTTCCCTGCCGGCGTGTATGGCGGCTTAAAAGCACTCAAAGCGTTGTCGGGGCCGTTCCCCCAAGTCAAGTTTATTCCTACGGGCGGCGTAAATCTCGACAACCTGGAAGAGTTTCTTTCTTTTGACAAAATCTACGCCGTAGGTGGGTCGTTTATGATGAAAGGGGACATTGCTGAAAACTGCCGCAAAGTGTGCGAGGTCGTATCTAAGCACGTATGACGGCTACGTGCCAGCGGTCGCTAAGTTACGTACGCTTAGTACGCGCCTGTCGCGACGCACTGCCCTGTTGCCGCCCTACGCACTCATCTCCGACCTCGCATTGCGAAGTTGTTGTATTTAGTCTGCAACATCGGCATAGTATCTCACGCCATCTAGCCACTACGTGCTAGCGCGGTTTCGTCATGTACGCTGTAGTACATTACCTCAACACACGCGTCGCCTGTTGTGGCTATCTGACGCAAGCTCCGACCTCGCATTGCGAAAAGTTGTTGTATTTAGTCTGCAACATCGCCATAGTATCTCACGCCATCTAGCCACTAAGCCACCTGACATGGACGACTAAAAATTGTTTCTTCTAATGGTCAAGCCTCGGCTTGCGCGCCTGTCGCGACGCACTGCCCTGTTGCCGCCCTACGCACTCATCTCCGACCTCGCATTGCAGTAAGATTAAGGCTGGGTTAATAGTATTGCACAGCATTGTGGATTACGTTGCCCTTGACCGTTTTTCTTCCCGAGTGTCGCTCCTCGAGGAAAGTTTTGTAATTACTGCAAATACTACCCGAGCGCATTGATTGCAAAAAAATGAAACGAAGCAACAAACTCTTGCGATCGAGTGCGCAGGTGTTGTCGATAGGGACATCTGAGCGACGGCGGCAATTGAAACAAAAGAATACATTTACCTAAATGCTCGTCGCGAAGCGAGCATCAGACGCTCCCGATCGACAATATCTGCGTAATCGATTGCTACAACAACTGCGCCTCGGGAGAATTTCAAACAAATATACAAACAAGGAAACTAATATGAAAGTAATTACATTTGGTGAATTGATGCTTAGACTTGCACCGCAGGGATATTTGCGTTTTGTGCAGTCGGACAATCTGGAAGCAACATTCGGCGGTGCCGAAGCCAACGTTGCCGTGTCTTTGGCAAATTACGGCGTGCCTGTGGCGTTTGTAAGCAAACTGCCGGAACACGAAATAGGACAAGCCGCCGTCAACAGCTTGCGCAAATTCGGCGTGGATACAAGCCTTATCGTGCGCGGCGGTGAGCGTGTGGGTATCTACTATTGCGAAAAGGGTGCAAGTCAACGCCCCAGCAAAGTTATCTATGACCGCGCCTGCAGCGCAATTGCAATGGCAGGAAAAGGCGACTTCAACTGGAACAAGATTCTGAAGGGCGCAACGTGGTTCCACTTTACCGGCATTACGCCTGCACTCAGCAAAAACGTCGCAGAAATAACACTTAAAGCAGTTAAAGCGGCACATAGTATGGGCATTACGGTGTCTTGCGACCTTAACTTCCGCAAGAAGTTGTGGACGAAAGAGCAAGCCTGTACAACCATGAGCGAGATTTGTAAATACGTTGACGTGTGCATTGCCAACGAAGAAGACGCCAAGGATGTGTTCGGCATCGAAGCAACCGACACGGACATTACTACGGGCAAACTCAACCGCGAAGGCTATGTTTCCGTCGCAAAGCAACTGACGGACAAGTTCGGTTTCAGGGCAGTGGCAATCACTCTTCGCGAAAGCATTTCGGCAAGTGACAACAACTGGTCGGGCATGCTGTACACGGGCGGCGAGGCTTATTTCAGCAAGAAGTACGCGTTGCGCATTGTTGACCGCGTCGGCGGCGGCGACAGTTTCGGCGGTGGATTGATTTACGCTATGAGCAATAGTTACGATCCGCAACAAGCAATCGAGTTTGCCGTGGCGGCAAGCGCGCTGAAACACAGCATCGAGGGTGACTACAATATGGTTTCCGTCAAGGAAGTACAAACTCTGGCAGGCGGCGACGCAAGCGGTCGTGTGCAACGCTGACATTATGCGATGGTCTGCCTGAAAACAGGCGGCTGTAAAAACAAATAATTAACGGTGCGGACACTACGAAGTCCGCACCTTTTTTGCTGTTTGCAGGGTAGGTGGGGTTTAACGTATAATCAGCCGCCGTTACGCCAGTAAAATTATTGGTGATGACTACATTAACCCTAAAGTTTTTAATATGTCATGTTGTAAAGTGTAGTGGTTTAACTTTGTCGCTTGAGAGTCAGCCACCCCCTCCCTATTTCAGTGGGGAAACCTTCGACTGCGCTAATGAGACATATTCGGGGCGACTTTACAAAATTTTTCGTCGGTATTTACAACCGCTTGTAAATCGGGCAGATAAATGATATAATAAACAAAATGCTTGTCGGCTTGCAAACAGGAGTGACTTACCTGTCATCGGTGATTTTTGTAAGTGGAACGGCGGTTGATTGCGCGTTGAACGACGCCGATAAAAAAATTTGTCGCGTAAAGCGACGGGTGAAAAAATGAGATTGGACAAATTTTTGAAGGTATCCAGAATACTTAAACGCCGCACGGTGGCGCAGGAAGCATGCAACGGCGGTAAGATTGACGTAAACGGTCGCCCTGCAAAGCCCGGTTGTCAACTTAAAATCGGCGACATCGTATGCGTACACTTCGCAGGCGGTGCGTTGACATTCCGCGTCAAGGATTTGCGCGAAACGGTCAAAAAGGACGAAGCGGACAGTATGTACGAAATAATGGTGGACAATGCGTAGCGCGGTTATTGTAGCCGGTGGCGTTTCCTCGCGGTACGGCGCAAACAAACTTGCCGAGCCACTGTTTGACGGCACCGTGCTGACCGTCGCAGTGGACGCTTTTCGCGGTATTGCCGACGAAATAGTAGTTGTCGGCGCGCAAGTCGACGGCACGATTTTTGCCGAGGGTGGTGACACCCGCACGCAATCGGTACTTAACGGACTTAACGCCGTAAGCGACGGTTGCGACGTTGTTGCCGTACATGACGGTGCAAGACCTTTTGTCAGCCGCGCCCTTGTCGAACAACTGTTTGCCGAAGCGGAACGGTTCGGCAGTGCGGTGCCGGCAACGTCTGTAACGGATACGGTGTGGTACGTTGACGATGTAAGCAAAAAAACAATACGTAGGAAAAATTTGCTTGCCGTACAGACTCCTCAGGTTTTTGATTTTGCTAAACTTCTTGCTGCGTTTGCCGATGCAATCGGCGAAAGTTTTACCGACGAAAGCACTCTTTACTTTGCAAAATACGGCGACGTTCACTTTGTTGACGGCGAAACAAGCAACAAAAAAATAACATACGACGGCGATTTGCCGGATTTCCGCACAGGGGCAGGATTTGACGTGCATGCTTTCGGCGAGGGTAACGGCGTTCGTCTGGGCGGCGTTGATATTCCGTTTAACAGATCTCTTGTCGGTCACAGCGACGCGGACGTGGTATGTCATGCAATCTGCGACGCGGTGCTTAGCGCGGCAAACAAACGCGACATCGGGCACCTTTTCCCCGTGGACGACGACAGATATCTCGGCGCAAACAGCATGGATTTGCTTCGCACTTGCGTTGACGTTGCGGCAAAAGACGGCTTCGAAGTTGTCAACTGTTCCGTTGTAATCGTGTGCGAAGCACCGAAAATCGCGCCGCATATCGACAATATGAAAAAGGCTCTTTCCGCCGTGCTTAACGTGGCGGAAAACGCCGTCAACGTGTCTGCTACTACCTCGGAAAAACTCGGTGCGCTGGGTCACGGCGACGGTATTGCAAGTGAAGCGCAGATACTGCTCAAACGTTGCAAACGAAGCTGCAATCGTCCATAAAAAATCAATACGTATTCAATTTTCGTAACAAAAAGGTCTTTGGCGTAATGCCAAAGACCTTAATTTTTGCGTATTGTTACCGCTTGCGTTACTTCACAAGTCCGCTGTTTTTAAGCAGTATTTCGACGTCCGTTCCTTTGGTCTTTTTCAGTACCATTTTGAGGGCGCGGCGTTCAAAGAAGTTCATCTTAACCTGGTCAAGTGACTTCTTGTCCAGTGCGTAGTAACATGCGCGAAGCAGCTCTCTTACGTCGTAGCAACTACCCCACACTTCAGGCACGCCTCTGTCAACGTTAAGCAACGTGTACACGGCTTCCATGCCGGTACGCATCGAGTATTCCGTTGTAAAGATGGTGTCGCGCGGCGTTTCTGCAAACTGACCGATGAATGCAAAGTTTACTGCGCCTTGCGGTACAACAAGCGGTCTGTCGCTGTTTTTGCGCGGTTGGAAAAACGCGTTGATGTAAGGCATAAAGCAAGTGGTGGTGTTGCATGCGTCCTTGGCAAGGGCGTTGATTTTGTTTGTCGGCACGCCAAGGTGGTACAGCCATTCGCGGCAAACTTCTTCGCCTGTGCAGTTGCGCATTGCCTTCTTGACGTAGTTGCCGGGACGGTTTGTGTTAAGTGAGTACACCCACACAAGCACGGTGTTTTTGTCCTGCGCCTTAAATTGCGGTTGACGGTTGATTGTCCAGGACAAATACCAGTTGTCCGTGCTGTCTTTTACCGTCACGATGCCGCCGGTGGTAACTTTGCCGCTTCTCGGGTCGCGCTTGCAAACGTTCATGATGTATTTGATTATTTCTTCGTTGGACGTTGCCACCGTCGCGCTCATCCAGTTGGTTGCTTCGTAGTCGCTGCAGAATGCGTCCGGGTTGCCGAATTCGCCGTTTTTGGCTTGTTTGGCAATATTTTTCCACAAATCCCACGATTCGCCTACGCCGTTTCTTATGTTGCTGAGGTCGGGCGCGTGCGTCTGGTCGCCGTAGCAGCTTGTGTCGGTGCAGCAGCCGTTTGTTACAAACACAAGGTCGTCCTCAATGAGGTCTATTGTCTGCTGTTTGCCGTCCTTGACGTACACAATCTGTTTGGCAACTTTTTTGTCGCCTGTTTGCTGTATAACTACATTTTTGACGTCAACGCCGTATTCCACCGTTACGCCGTGCGCTTCAAGGTACTTTACAAGGGGCAAAATCATGCTTTCGTACTGGTTGTATTTGGTAAAGCGCAGTGCGGAGAAGTCGGGCAAACCGTCGATGTGGTGCACGTAGCGGCACAGGTAACGCTTCATTTCAAGCGCGCTTGACCAGCGTTGGAAAGCAAACATCGTTTGCCAGTACAGCCAGAAGTTGGTGTTCCAGAACGAGTCCGGCAGTACGTCGCTTATCTTTTTGTCTTCCAGCTGATCTTCGGGCGTCATAAACAACTTGGACAGCGCAAGTGCCGAAGCCTTGTCCAGCTTAAATTGCTTGTCCGTGTGTGCGTCCTTGCCGCAATCGGTTGTTGCACGGCACAGCGAGTAGTTGGGGTCGTGCTTGTTAAGCCAGTAGTACTCGTCCAGCACAGACACATTGGGTGTTTCGATACTGGGCACATCGCGGAAAACGTCCCACATAACTTCGAAATGGTTGTCCATTTCTCTGCCGCCGCGCATGTAAAAGCCCTTGGTTACGTCCTTTCTGCCGTCGCAACTGCCGCCTGCAAGGTCAAGTTTTTCCAAAAGGTGGACGTGTTCGCCCTTCATCTGACCGTCGCGCACAAGGTAAAACGCCGCCGTAAGTCCTGCCAGACCCGTGCCGATGATGTATGCCGATTTTTTGTCTACGCCTTGCGGTTTTTCCGGATGCGCAAAACTTTCATAAGTTCCTGCCGAATAATACATAATGTGTTCCTCCGTAAGTAACAAGGCTTGTTTTTGTGTGCCTTGCTTTGTTTTGTGGCTACATTGTACATCGACATTTTAAGTTTTACAATAGACAAAAAAATGCCCGTGATAAACAATTTATCACAGGCAAAAGAATTGTAAAAAATTTTATCATTTCGCCGATTTTGATGTATTTGCGCTATTTCGGCGAGTTTTTGACAGGTTGTCGGCGGTTTTTGTTGCCTTTTCGTGGCGTGGCGGACTTTGCGCCGCGGTTGCGTTTGCTTTTTTTGTAACGCAGTGGCAAAGTCAAGGCGCATTGTCGCAGTGCGATTTGCTACTTGTCGGCACGCATGCGGGTCAGTGCGGAATAAATGTCGCCCTTTATTACCGTTGCCAGTTTGTCCACGATTGTTTCGGGGTCGCCTTCCATGTCGGCGGCAATCCAGTCCAGCATAATGCCTACAAAAACGTAGGAATACACCTTGGCGATAAAGTCCTTGTCTTCCTGGCGCACAACCATGCCGACGGATTGTTCCTCCACGACGCCGACAATCAGTTTGTCCACAAGCGGATTGAGGTACCGCTCGACCTGTTCGCGGCTTACGCAGCGGTAGACGTTCATTACAAAGGGTTTGTTGTCGCGCACCGCGTAAAAGATTTGCGTAAAGCCCTGTTCCCACGTGTCGTAGTGCTTGTTGTCGGCAATTGCCTGCGTGGCGTCCTCGATACACACCCATTCCACAAGGTCGTAGATGTCCTTGAAGTGGTAGTAAAAGGTCATGCGGTTTATGCCGCAGTCATCGGTAAGGTCGTTTATGGTAATTTTGTTAAGCGGCTTGGTGCGCAGTACGTTTTTCAGCGACGCTTCAAGTGCGCGTTTGGTAATTTGTGACATGTCTGCTCCGTGTTGTGCGGCGTTCAGCCGTGTTTTTTTTTGTGTTTGCGGTATTTTTTGCGTTGTCGGCGGCGGTGCAAGGCTTTGCAATGCCGCGCCCGGATACTGCCGTGTCGGTGATGCAACTTTGCCGCGCTTGTCAGATTGCTTGCTTTGTGCGGCTTGGCAACAACGCAACGGGCAGCGTAGTAGTGGTGGCGGCGTCGGTGTAAGTTCCTGCTCCGCGGAAATCGAACTTTTTGTTCAGCTGAGTTACTCCGTCGTTGTTGTTAATCTGTGTGGTTTTTACGCCCAGCAACAAACCGTTCATTTGTTCGTTTTCCACTCTTACGTGAATTTTACCGAGTTTCGCCTGTTGGTCTGTCTTGAGTTCGTAAGTTTTTTCGCCTGTTTCGTTGCCGTCATTGCCTGTCAGCACAAATCCGCCCGTTTGCGGGTATTTGTCGACGATGTAGCCGATTCTGTTGCCTAACCACCGCAATTCCTTGCCGTTGCCGTCCACAAATACAGCCTGAATGTCAAATGTAGTTACTGTGGTTTTGCCGATGTTTTTGATAAATATCGTGGCATAAACCAGTGTTTCCGTTTCGTTGTATTCCTGCGTTTCAAACTTTACCGTGCAGTCGATTGCGGTGTTTGATGTTGCAATGTCGTCGCTTTTCTGTTTATCCTGCACGCAGGAAACTATTTGCGTGCCGACAACGATCAATACAAATATCGTAACCGCCGCCGCAAGTATTGTGAAAAATGCTCTCATGTTTTTGCCTCAAAAATAAGTACTGTAAATAATATTATAATATTAAGTCGTCAACTTGTCAATACTTTGCCGTTTTGCGACGTGCCGGAAAACCCCGTGTGGGTAATAGTGGCAAAGAAAAATAAACCGAATTTTTAGGTTTAGGGTTAATTTAGCCATCACTAACAACCTTGGGAATGTCCTTTTCCGTTCTTTCGTGTGGACGTTCGCTCAGTGTACCGCAAGTACACTTTCGCTCGCTATCACCCGAAATAAT
>DPQS01000033.1:16261-19350 GCA_003537755.1 Clostridiales bacterium
AACGCATAATTAGCCGCCGTCACACTCGCAAAAATTATTAGTGATGACTAAATTAACCCTAACGAAAATACCTTTGATGGTAATAAGGATAACTGTATTTTGTTATGATTTAATGAAATCCTTCGCCGTAGGCTCAGGATGAAATAAATCCGACCTTAGCCTTTTAACCCGCGTAGCGGATTTCATCCCGAAGGGACATCTCACGCAGTGAGATTTCACCCGACAAAGTCGGATTTAATTGAAAAAGACAAGTCAACCTGACTTGTCTTTTTCATGTGTATGTATGACAAAATCTCGTTTTTAAGGCACTTTTCGGGAGTGTGTCGGACGATAAGTACTTTTTGCTACCTTGTGCAAATAAAAAAAGACCACCACCCGTTTTATCGAGTGATGGTCTTGTTTTGTTTAGTTCATCTTATTTCTTTTTGGTGAACAATGCTTTGATTGCTGCGATTAAATCCGCAAAAGTCTTTTTCTTAACAGCGAACCAAAGAACGGCAAATCCGCCGATTCCCGCGACCGCTACCGAACCGATTACGATACCTACAATCGCGCCGCCCGAAAGTCCGTCCTTTTTAGCAGGCGGAGTGATTTCGCCACCGCCTGAAGGCTTATCGTCATATACAGCCGTAAGGTTTTTTTCTCCCGATACCTTGAAGGTATAACTCTTGTCGGTGCTGACGATTTTTCCGCTTTCGTCTTTCCAACCTTTGAACTCTTTGCCTTCTTTATCTTCTGCCGTTACGGTTACACTTTCGCCGTGCGCATAGAATTTGCTTTCGCCGTTTACTATTACGTTATGCGTGCCGATTTTGGCAATTCTAAGTTCGGTGATTTCGCCCCCGTCTTTATCAAAGTGCTTTCCGCAAACCGTGCAATCTTTGTGTTCTTTCACGCCAAATTCTGTGGTTGTTGCAGGCACTTCGGGAATCAACTTACCGTAGGTATGGTCGTTTGTGGTGGGGATAGTCAAGTCCGCAATCTCTTTTCGGGTTATCGGGTCGCAACTCTTTCCGCACAATCTGCAGTCTCTATGCTCTTTCACGCCGGTATCTTTGCACGTTGCAGGAACTTCTGCAACCAAATCACCCAATTCGTGACCGTCCGGATTGATGGGGATAACCCAATCGGTAATTTCCGTATTGCTTGCGTCGTAATACTTATCGCAAATACTGCAATGCTTGTATCCTTTTCTGCCCGGGGCTTGACAAGTTGCGTACTCTTCTTCTACCCAAAAACCAAAGTTGTGCCCATAGTATGGGCTGACGGGAGTTTTCAACGCTTCTTCGGTTGTTTCGTTTTTGTTTTCGTCAAAGTATTTTCCGCACACTGTGCATTTGTAGTGTGCTTTCATACCGCCTGCGATACAAGTTGCAGGGATTTCCTCTATCCAAGCACCATAGGTATGCTCAGCAAAATCAATATCTACTTCCTTTTCTTGCACCGCAAAAGCAGTATTTACAAACGTAGCGGTATATTTCATTTTGCCTTTTTCTTTGCAGGTTGCCTCTTTAACTACCGTTCCGGTTGCAGTTACCGTTTCGCTTTCGATATGAGAGTTGTCGTGCTTACAAACTCTTTCCGCTTTGCAAGTGTTGTCGCTCGTCCAAGTGTATTTTACTTCGCCCCAGTCGTGGATATGAACATTGGATTGCTTGGTATAATAATACGTCACGGTTTGACCGCTCCCATTCACCATTTGGTCGTGTCCCTCTGCTCTAACAAAAGTATGCCCATAGAGTTGAGCTGGAGCTGTCCAATTAAGTTGGCTACCTACCGCAAGAGGTATTACGGCTTTATTTGCATTAGGCATTGGAGTTCCGTCCTCGAACTTGTACTCAATATTTATGTTTGCATAAGTTTGAGTTTCGGTGTTGTCGTTAGCAAGAATATTTCCGCTTTTGTCTGTTACTTCAAAAGCGACATAATCGCCGTATTCTAAGTCGGCATCAAGTGGGATTTGGTAAATGAGTTCACAATTTTCCAATCCCGAATTCATATTGCTACCTTCATAACTCAAAGCACCCTTTGGCCAGAACTTACTCTTTTCGCTCCATACAGGAATAGTAAAAATTTGCGTTGCTTCTAATCTTTGTCCGCCGGTCGTAGTTGCAACGCTTCCGTCAGCATGCTTTATCCACATTTTCATGGTAACATAGCTCTGTGTAGTGTCCGAAAGATTTTGAACAATGGTGCGGAGTTGAATTTTCTCGCCCGCCATACCAGTGTTGAATTTATTTTTATCAGTGCCACTTAGCAAAACACCTTTGCGATAATTTTCAAAATAATAATATCCGTTATATGTCGTATCCGCAAAGTCTGACGGCTTAGAATACTGCCCCGTATATTTCTTGACTTCCGGTTCGGCAACATAGAGGCTCTTGCCGTCTATGAGTTGCGACATTCTCTTGCTGCCTTGCAACTTACATACTTCACAGAATTGATAGGTGGTGTCACGCATAAGGCATTCGTAACTTGAGTTGTAAGCATTGCCATAGCCTAACGCATTACATGTATAAGTTTTTCTGAAACCTAACAACTGTTTCCACTTTACGTTGTTCGGGTCGTGAGTGTGCGCCACGTTTAATGACGTAAGATCTGTTTGTTGCGTAGTACTTGACATGTACTCATCGCCAAGTTCTAGCAACCCGTGACCAAGTTCGTGCGTAAAAGTCTTTTGCGCACGTGCGCTATCAGCCGGAGTTACAAGATAATGAATACCTCTTTCATAATTTCTATGCGAACCACCAAAATCTTGAGTCGTATTGACTAACACAGCAAACTGATTGATATATTTATGCACATAATAAAATGGTTCATATTCACTAAGAGGGCTATTATTACCAACCCAATAAGATGAATTTGGATCGGTTTTTTTAGGAATATGCGCATCGTGAATTTTCTCAAGAAATGCAGGTCCAATACAGCGTTCGAAAATATGGTTTTTACTAATACTCTTGCTTAGTCCAATCATCGGACCGCTACTTTTATCAATAACCACGTCGAAAAACGTACTGTCACCGTTGTTAAAGCTAGACTCCGATGCCGTGCAAAGTGCATAGACATTAAAGCGATCTGCATAGCTACGA
>DPQS01000040.1:0-740 GCA_003537755.1 Clostridiales bacterium
GCACCCGAGCGTGCACGATTAGAAAACAACCTCTTTTACTTGATTGTTTTTCAATCGGCGTCTCGCAATGACATAATATGACAAAAGGGGGTTATTTGGGCGCTTCCGCGGAGATACGCTCCGCTACGCGGTAAAAACAGCCGCTCCGGTCGGTATGACGTTGTAAAACAAAGGCACTATATAGTTGACTTCCAAACCGCCTCCGCCGAAGTTAGTAAACGTAAAGTACGCAAACCGATTACAAACAGTTAGCAAGCGATATCGGGGGTGGCGAGGTGTTGCCCAATGAAAACCATCATTCCGAGGGCGCGGATGGGTAGGCTGCCTACCATAGACAACATTGCTCCGACGGAATGCTGAGCCATCAGGGCGAGTTTTCATGGGCAATTCCTCGACAGGACCCCTTACGCAATCTTCCTCACTTCGGCACCCACGCCCATTTGATAGAATTTCACGACAAAAACTTTATTTACAGCCATAAGCAAAACTTTTCGGGGATGGGAGCACGAGGGAAGGGGTACTTTTCATGAAAAGTACCCCTTCCCTCGTAAAGAAAAAGAGCACCGAAAAAAAATCGATGCTCTCAAAATACAATATTGATTTTTCAATACAACATGTTTTTCATTGCCGTCACTAATAATTTTTGGCACCCGAGCGTGCACAATCAGAGTTACAGCCATAAACTATTTGTGGCTGTAACTAAATAGTGGTCAGGCCTCGGCTTGTGACGGCGGCTGATT
>DPQS01000040.1:899-15112 GCA_003537755.1 Clostridiales bacterium
GGCTTGTGACGGCGGCTGATTATGAATTAGACTAAACAACACTTTCTGTACGTACGGTACTTTTTACGAAAATGTGCCTTGGGTGGCAATCACGCAACCGTATTACAGCCTTTTTCCGCAGTTTTTGCAAAATGCACTGTCACCGTCTACAGTTTGGCCGCAATGCGGGCATGTCACGGCAATAGGGTTGCCACAACTTTTGCAAAATTTGCTGTTTGCATCGTTTGCAGCGTGACAATACGGGCATTCCGTCTTGCCGTCACCGCGCACAGCCGAAGCAATATCTTCGATTGTCGGGGTCAACTCTTCTGCCGCTTCACGCACAACGGGCATGCTTTCATTTTTGACAAAGCGTCCCATTTCGCGGTGAAAGCCGAACACAAGCATAATCGTGCCGATTGCAATCAGCGGCAAACCGATAAAGAAAAGGAAAAATAATTTTGGCATGCCGGCATCGGGGTTTCCGAATACAGTAAAGAAATTCACAAATGCCACGATAGTGCACACAAGCCCGACTGCAAGCGCCGCAGTGCCGCCGATTTTCAGTTTCTTTTTCAAACTTTCGTGCCGAGCCTTTTCTTCGGCAATTTGTTCCGGCGTGCGTTTTTCGTCATATCCTTTTGTCATTTTTCACAACCTCCTTGTCACAAAATTTTGTATACGTCTGTTATTTTTGGTATCAAAAACATAAATTCGGGCACTTCAACGACAAACGCGAGACATCTCTTTCAAACAAATTATCGCTTTTGCCCCGCTGCAAAAATTGTCATCTGCCGCCTATCAACGCACGCTGCCGTTTTTACTGTGCCTGCGCTTGCTTTGTGTCATCTTTTACCGAAGCTGTCACGGGTTCGCCGTGAACATACTTGATACAATGACGAGGGCAACCTTCAAGGCACTTGCCACATGAGGTGCACTTGGAGTAATCGATTACAGGCACGTTGTTGACAAGTTTAATTGCGCCGCTCGGGCAACCGCGCTCGCACTTACCGCAGGAAATACATCCTGCCCGACAGGCGTTCATTACATCCTTGCCGCGGCACTGACTGCTGCACGCAACATACACCTTTGCCGAAACAGGCACACGCCTGATAAGTTTCTTGGGACAGGTTTTGATACACAAACCGCAACTCTGACACAAATCGGGGTCAACATGCGCGTACCCGTCGTAGCACTCGATTGCAAGATAGGGGCACACGTCAACGCAACTTCCGCTGCCCATGCAGCCCGTGTCGCAAACCTTTCTTCCGCCTGCAAGCATTGCCTGGTTTACGCAGTTGCCGTAGCCCTGGTAGGTGTACTTGTCCTTGCACTGATTGCCGCCGCAGCAGCCCACTACCGCGATTGTAGGTTCGGCGTTACCGTCGGTTGCAATGCCGAGGATATTGCCGATTTGCACCTTGTGAGCAGGGGTTGTCTGTCCGCATGAATCAAGCGTGGCGGTGCCTTCGACAAGTGCCTTTGCATAGCCGCTGCAACCTGCATAGCCGCATGCGCCGCAGTTTGCACCTGCAAGAAGTTCCGTAACTTCACCGATACGAGGGTCTTCCTTGACGGTGCAAACTCTGCTGATAAGCAGTATGCACACGCCCAGTACCAACGCCACGCCGACCATAATGCCGACGGCGATTGCCATACCGACCCAGTTTATTGTTGCAAATAAAAGTAAATTAGTCATAGTTTTTGTAATCCTTTTGAAAAAGATTATTCTTCCGATTGCGCCGAAGCAACGTTTTTTTCACTCGTCCGTCAAGGAATTGTCCCACTGCGAACGCGTGCTCGCTCGCTTCACTTCGGGCATTATTTCTTATGGTAGGTACGCTTCCCAGCCGCACCCTCGTTCAGATGTCGCCGCATGACAACACCTTGCCATCCGCGCCAAAATCTGCCGATAGTTTTCAACTTGCCTGCATTCTTCCTACTAATTTTTCGGCGCGGCAGTACAAAAACCACGTAGGCTGCGCCGCAATTTTTTGTCGGTTGTGCGGTCAAAGACCGTTTTTGCACAGTGTCACGTTGTGAAACTACTGCAAATAATACTTTAATTCTCGAATTAAAGTTATTGTCTGCGACGGCACAGATTTGTGCAGATGGCGACAACAGGCGATTGAGTGCGACAGGAACGTACTGGGCGTACGTGACTTAGCACGATTGAGCACGTAGCCGCCAGATGTGCGAATATGCGCCGTCGCTTCTAAATCAAGGTAAACACATAGAACGCCATCGCCATAAAGCACGCCGTAATCATTGTGATAGGGAAACCTTTCATGCACTTTGGCAGGTTGAGTTTGTCAACCTTTTGTCTTAGTCCCGCAAGCAGTACGATTGCAAGCGTAAATCCAAGTCCGTAAAACAAGCCCGACAACACCGCGCCGCCAAGATTGAGGCTCATTGCAACGCCGTCGGCAGTTGCTGTAAATCCGATTACGCTTTCGGCAATACCCAGTATCGCGCAGTTGGTGGTTACAAGGGGCAGGTAAATACCCAAAGCCGAGTACAGTCCCGGGCTGAACTTCTTCAGAATCATTTCCAGCATTTGCACCAGTGCGGCAATTACAAGGATAAACAGAATGATTTCGAGATATTCCAGTCCCAGCGGCACCAGTACAAAGGCGTACAGCGGATAGGTAGTAACCGTCGTCAACACCATTACCGCCGTTACGGCAAGTCCCATACCAAGTGCCGAGTCAATTTTTTTGGATACGCCGAGGAACGGACAGATACCCAAAAACTGTACCAGAATAAAGTTGTTGGCAAACAGTCCCGCAACAATGATTGCCATTACGTCTACACCCGAAGGGAAAGTAACGTTGATTGCGTTGAGTAAACTTAGCATGTTGCTCCCTCCTTGGCTGTGCTTTGTTGCGCTTCGTCAGTTGCGGATTCAACCGCCTGCGCGTGTTTGTGCTTAAGTTTGCGGTCAACGGCGTTGCTGATTGCCGTAAACACCGCGATAAACAGACCGAACGTCAGGAATGCGCCTGCCGACGAGCCGAAGAAAGCAATGCCGAACTTGTCGCCGTACACCACTTGTCCCGTCAGTGCGTCTTTTACCACGTTGCCCGCTTCGTCGAGAAGGGGTTGAGCCTTCCACACGTCTGCGCCGAACACGCTGCCGAAGGCAAGCAGTTCGCGGAAACAGCCCATCAGAGTAAGTGCCAATGTAAAGCCGATACCCATAAACAGTCCGTCGAAAGCGGAATCGAGCACTGGGTTGTGGCTTGCAAAACTTTCGGCGCGACCGAGAATAATGCAGTTTACGACGATAAGCGGCAGATACACGCCCAGACTGTCGTACAAATCCGGCATGTACGCTTCCATAAACATACGCACCACGGTAACGAAGGTAGCAATGATTACGATGAAGCAGGGGATACGCACCTTGTCGGGGATTACGTTGCGCAACGCCGAAATAATGATGTTGCTGCAGATAAGTACAAATGTTACTGCCAGTCCCATACCCATACAACTTGCGGCTGCCGTCGTAAGCGCAAGGGTCGGACATGTACCAAGCACCAGTTTGAATGTGGGATTTTGTCTGACTACGCCGTCAAGAGCCAAATCTTTGATTTTATTTTTCATCGTTTTGCCTCCTCAATCCGCAAACAAGTGATGCTTTGCGTAGTAAACGGCGGTGTTGACTGCGTTGTTTACTGCCGTACTTGTGTAGGTTGCGCCCGTTGCTTTGTTTGTGCCCAGCGGGTAACTGTCCGGCAAGGTGTAACTGTCGTCAACGGGAATGTACCACGTTTGTTGGTGGCGGTCGGTAATTTTGGAAGCGAACGACTGGTTGACCGTTTCCTTAATGGACCAACCTTTGATAAGTTTGTTGCTTCCGAATGCGACATACAGCGTAACGGTACCGTTTTTGTAGCCGCCTGTACCCAGCACTTCCACCACGTAACCGCCGTCTTTTGCGGCAACCACGCTTTTTACTTCGCCGAACGAAGGCAAATCGGGGTCCGCCACCACTTCGACGTCGGCTTTCTTTTCAAAGCCGGGATAAATCTTGCTCATACTGCGATCGAACTTGACCTGATCGCTTACGGCAAACAAGTCCTTTGCAAAGGCGAGCAGCAATGTGCACACAAGGCAGATTACCACAAGCACCAGTACCACGTACACCGACTTGCTTGTAAATTTTTGTTTGTCAGCCATATTACGCCTTCACCTCCTTGACGGGTTTGTGAAATCCGAACGGACGACGAACGCAGAAGTTGTCGATGAGGGGAACAACGAAGTTCATAAGAAGTATCGCAAAGGACACCGCTTCACCCTTGACTGCCTGACGAAGTACCGCCGTCAGCACGCCGAGCGCGACAAAGTAAATGTAGTTACCCGTCTTGGTTGCAGGGGTCGTAACGTAGTCGGTAGCCATGAAGATTGCGCCGAGCATAAGTCCGCCGGACAGCAGCGAGTTTAACGCGTTTGTCATGTTGAAACCGTTAATAAGGAATGTAGCAACGCCCGTTACCGCAAGGTACACAAGCGGCCAACGGAAGTTGAGTACGCCGACGGCAATCAGATAAATACCGCCGACAATCAGCGCGAGTTTGCACACTTCTCCGATGCTGCCGTATACGCCGTTACCAAGGAACAAATCCAATGTTGTCAGTTTGCAGGTTACGGCTTCGCTGTACAATGCCTGCATGGGCGTCGCGCCGATAATCTGCGACGTACCCGAAACGGTCGTGTAACACTTGTCCACAAAGTTGGGGTCGGTACTGGCGATACTTCCGCCAAATGCCGCGCCGAAACTGATAAAGGCAAATATACGACCTACGATTGCAGGGTTGACTACGTTTTTGCCCGTGCCGCCGAATATCATTTTTGCAACGACAACGGCAAACACGCTTGCCAACGCAACCGCGTACCATTTGCTGTCCGCGTAGGCGTTCATGCCTACCAAAAGACCCGTAACAACCGAAGTAAAATCAAATTCCGCAAATATCTTTTTGAACGGTACTCTGCAGCACAGTCTGTACACAACTTCCGAAGCGACGGCGGCAAACACGGCAATTGCCAGCGTAAGCAACGCACACCACCCGAAGAAAATACAACCGGCAATACAGGAAGGCAACAGCGCGATACACACGTGCATCATGATTTTGCGCGTGGTAACGCCCGACCTTATTTGCGGCGAACCGGAATAAACATATTGCATAGGTTTACCTCTTTGCTTTCATTTTTGTAAGTCGCACGCTTTGTACCAGCGGACGTTTTGCCGGGCACACGTATGCGCAACTACCGCATTCGAAACAGTTGAGCGCGCCATACTTGACGGCATTGTCGAAGTCGCCTGCTGTGGCGTAGAAGTCAATAAACAACGGCGACAACTTCATCGGGCATGCGTTTACGCAACGTCCGCAACGAATGCATGGCGTGGGCAATTGCGTTGCCGCACTCTTGTCGGTAAGCGCAAGGAAACCGCCGTCCGTCTTGGTTGTGGGAATGTCGGTGTCCACAAGACTGCGCCCCATCATGGGTCCGCCGAAGATAATCTTGGCGGTGTTTTCCGTCAATCCGTCGCAAAACTCGAGTATGTCTTTAAGCAGCGTACCGATACGCACTTCGACGTTTTTGGGATTGCGAACGCCGTCACCGCTCAACGTCATTACACGCTTGTACAGCGGACGGCCGTTGACAACCGCGTCGTACACGGCGTAGCAGGTAGCCACATTTACTACGGCGCAACCGACGCTGCTCGGAAGCGCACCCGTAGGTACTTTGCGCTTGGTCGTTGCGTAAATCAACATTTTTTCCGCACCCTGCGGATACTTAGGCTTGAACAGACACACCACGATGTCGTTGGGATTTTTCGGTTGATCCTCGGCGACAACACCGTCAACGCTCATCAGCGCGGCATAGGCTTCGGGCTTGTTTGCTTCCAGTCCGATAAACACCTGCTGCACGCCGCAAGTCTCGGCAACAAGGCGCACGCCGTAGACAAACTTTTCGGCACGCTCTATCATGGTGCGGTTGTCGCAATTGAGATACGGCTCGCACTCGGCGGCGTTTACCACAAGCACGTCAAGCGGCTCCTTGGGGCTCAGTTTGACGGACGTAGGGAAACCTGCGCCGCCCATGCCGACAATACCCGCTTCGGCAATACGAGCAATAATTTCCTCTTTGGCAGGCGCGTCGAGCGGCGGCATCAGACAAACATCGGTGCGACCGTCGGCATGAATGTGCACGTAGTCGCACAGCGCGCCGACGGCGTTTTTGCGCTTGACAACTTCCTTGACTTCGCCGCAGATTGGCGAGTGAATGTTTGCCGACACGAAGGACGAAGCCTTGGCAATCAGTTGACCTTCGGTGACAGTGTCGCCGACGGACACTACCAATTCCGCGGGTTTACCGATGTGTTGCGACAAACACACGTAGTAGTCGGACATGGCAGGCATAACCTCGATAGCTTTGCCGGAGCAAAGATCCTTGTGGTCGGGTATATGCTTGCCTCCGCTAAATGTTTTCATAAAAGGCAAAACCTCCCTTAACGGATACTTGCCGCACGGACGGATCAGAACAGTGCCGCGCCGCACGGAATATTAAGCATTGCATGCCGAAAGCACGCCAATGACTTAACTGAGTAAATATTTTATCATATATTAAATTAAAAGTAAATCCTTAGTTGAAAAACTACGCGAAAATAATAATACAAAAGTTTTGCGCAACCACGACTAACCTAAATTTGTTTTATGGGTTTACGTTCGTTTTTCTGTCTGTGCGACACATTGAAAAGTGTAAATTGTTTTAAGAATTTTGAAAAATACCACTAAAGTGAAGTTGAAAAGGGCATTGAAGCATATCAAAATACCGCCGCTCAACCGATTTTTATATCTATTAGCAAAAAAAACTTGTTTTCAGTGTGTATATTCTTGTATTAACGCATCTGATTTTTCAAACGTACCAAACTCAACCACGAAAGAAAACACGGCGCAAAATGAGCCGTGTTCAATCGGAAACGTTTTTACCGACAGCACACTAAAAACAAAAATGTCGGCAAAAAAACATATACGTATTCAATTTTCGACAACATTGTCACGTACAAAGCACGCCGAACAATTGCTTTTCAACACCTGCGCGAAGTCTGTAGGACTGTCATCGACGGCGCACGCCACCACGTTTATACCTGCGGCGCGACCCTTTTGCGAAATACGGACAAGCGGATACATTGCCGCACCCAGTCCCTCGGCGTAACTGTCCAGCGCGTCCAGAATGACAAAAATCAACTGCATTTTGATGTAGTTGCGATTGTTGTAATCCTCGGCATGCACACAGTCCGCATTGAGCAAATCTATGTAACGTTCTTCCATTTCGGTGGACAGTTGCGAGATCTTGTCGGCGCACGACCTGACGTCCAATATTTGTTCCGCAGGAAGCAGGTCCGCGTACTTCTGCATGTTGTCCGTCACGACGTAGACCTTTGTCAGACCTTTGTTTAAGACTTTGACAAACGACATCGCCGCGTCATCGCGCTGTACGGCGTTTGCGGCAGACAAATATAGCGAGCCGACCCTGCCGTGCGCAAGCGGATAGCGGCGATCCGATTCGCCTGCCGCCTCATACAATCCGTCATTGGTCAGTTCTACTCGTCCGTACATTGTGTCGTAGGTCATGTTGCGTCCTCCGCATGGGTGTTTGTGGCAGACGTTAGGGCAATGCGACGATTTTACACGACACACAAAGCGACCGACGCACGTAATCCGTAACATCATGCCGACAACCATTATACAGCATTTAATTGCCGATTTCAAGACCCAATTTCAACAAAAATGAAACTTTTTGCGTTCAGTAAAGCCGTTTTCGACAAATAACGAAAAGCATCTCGTACAAGTGCCATTCGTCCGGATATGTCACTGCAAGGCACGTTCGCACACCACCATTTGACACAAAACCAATTATTTTACAGTGCGGTAATTTTCAGTGCGGTAATTTTCTTGCGCCCCAACATTTGACGCAGAACCAAAAAAACGGCGCAAAAAGTTGCGCCGTTAATGGTATTTCGGTTAATTTTTCTGTACGTACTCAATAAACTGCTCAAGAGTAATATCGCCCTTGTCCAGTTCAAGAAACTTGAGGTTGAAACGGTCCGCCATGTAACAGGCAAGAAGAATCATGTACTTGCATGTGGCTTCGCTTATCAGACTTTCCATAAAGGGTAACGTGGCCTTGAATACAATGCGGTTGTTGCGCGTGTCAAGGTCAAACGATCCGATAAGCATGCTGAAGTTGGCTTCGCACACGGCACGGGCAATTTTGTCCACGTTGTCCGCACTCACCTTGTAAGGCATTGGCGAATGAATGTAAATTGCCGGCTTGTCGGCATCGATGCCGATAAACAAAGGTATTGCCATATTGTCGCCATTGGCACTTGTGGCAATCAAAAAATCCTCTTTAACATCGTAATTCCATTTCATGCCGTCAAGCGTCGATTTGATTGTTTCAAAACAAACTTTTGCTTCGTTTTTTTCGTCCATAATGTCACCTACTTTTTGAGATTGAGTTGAGGAAACACCACCGTCAACATCATTTTGAAGTTTTCCTCGCCGTACACCGCATGCGGGTGGTTGGCAGGCATTACAATGGCTTCTCCTTCTTTGAGAATGTAACTTACGCCGTCGATTTCCACACGCCCGACGCCGTCAAGACACACGACAAACGCGTCACCGTTGCTCTCGTGCGTGCTGATAAATTCGCCCTTCCAGAAACTGAACAACGTAATGCCCACGCTCATGCTTTGCACCAGCGTTTTGCTGACGATTTGTCCTTCCTGATAGGCGACCTGATCCTTAAGCGACACTACCGTCGCGTGATCGATATTTTTGAGTATCATTTTTTACCTCTCGGCACAACAGATTTACATTTATTTTACGTCATTAGTCACGAAAAAACACATACGTATGCGTTTTTTAATGACAATTCAACTAAGAATACAACCGCCGACACGATTGCTTCCACCCACGCTAAAAGGCTTGTCGCGTAAGCGCGTTAAGTTATTTTTTTATTGCAACCTCTTTATATTGCCACTACTGCGTCCACGTCAGACGGTGTCGCGGCGTAGACAGGTGCGAGGGGCGGCAAAACCACCATCAATACTTTTCGTCGGGGCGCAGATTTGCACAGACTTCGGCAGGATGTAACGGCGTAGACGAGTGCGAAGAGTGGCAACAGTTGGCTGAAACGCGAAGGAGCGTACTAAGGCGTACGTAACCGAGCGGGGCAGGCAAGCGTAGCCGCTATGCGTGCCCGTATACGCCGTTACATCGCGTCGGGGCTTTCAATCCCTAATAATGCCAACCCTTTCTTCAGGACAGTGCCAACCGCCCTGACCACCATAAGCCTTGCCGCTTGCTCGCCCAAGTCGTCGCAAAGCACACGGTGCTCGATGTAAAAACGGTTGAAACTTTGCGCCACGTCGATAAGGTAGCCGGACAAAATGCTCGGTTCGTACTTAAACGCCGCGTCCTTTACCACATTCGGGAACATCGCCAGCAGTTTGCAAAGGCGAAGCGTTTCCACGTTGTCAAGCGCGTTGAAGTCCGGCATAATCTTTGCGTCTGCTCCGTTGCCTGCCTTTTCCACAATGCTGTTGCAACGCGCACGAGTGTACTGCAAATAAGGTGCGGTTTCGCCGTCGAAGTTAAGCACGCGGTCAAAGGTGAAGGTTATGTCCTTGATTTTGCTGTTTTCAAGCGCGCTGAACAGCACCGCGCCGATACCGACCTGTTCCGCAACCTTTGCCTTGTCGGGCAGATTGGGATTTTTTGCAGTGATAATTTCGTCCGCCTTACTTACCGCCTTGTTGATTACGTCGCGAAGCAACACCACGTTGCCCTTGCGCGTGCTCATTGCACCGTCCTCAAGGCTTACCATGCCATACGCCACATGCACAAGGTCCTTCGCCCAAGGCAACCCGGCAAGTTCAAGCACCTTAAAGAATTGCTTGAAGTGCAGGTTTTGCTGGTACGCAACGACATACAGACACTTGTCAAAGTCGTATTCCTTTTTGCGCCAGATTGCCGCAGCGATGTCACGAGTTGCGTATAGGCTGCTGCCGTCGGACTTGACAAGCAGGCAAGGCGGCATGTTGTAGTCGGACAAATCCACTACTTTTGCGCCCTGACTTTCCTTGATAAGTCCCTTTTCTTCCAGCATTTTCAGTGGTTCCGACATCTTGTCGTTGAAGAAACTTTCGCCGTTCCAACTGTCGAATTTCACGTTGAGGCGGTCGTAAATTTCCTTTACATCGTCAAGCGTAATTTTCTTGAAAAACTCAAACAGCTCGTTGGCTTCTTTGTCGCCTTTTTCGATACGCGCAAACCACTCGCGCGCTTCTTCCGTCAACTCCGGGTTGTTTTCCTCTTCCTGATGGAACTTGACATACACGCGTTGCAGTTCGCCGATGCCGCCCTTTTCCACCGCTTCCTTGCTGCTCCAACGCTTGAACGCGACAATCATTTTGCCGAATTGCGTGCCGTAGTCGCCAAGGTGGTTAATGCCTATCACGCGGTAACCGAGAGCCGTGTACAACTTGTACAGACTGCTGCCGATTGCCGTCGTGGACAGGTGACCGATGTGGAACGACTTGCAGATGTTTACCGAGCTGTAGTCGATGCAGATTGTCTTGCCGTTGCCGATTGTATCGTTGCCGTAGTTTTCGCCTGCGGCAAGTACGTCACCAAGCGCGTTTTTCACCAAAGTGCGGTGATTGACAAAAAAGTTGAGATAGCCGTTTACTGCTTCAACTTTGGTGATTACTTCGTCGGGCGTAATTTCGGCAGCCAACTTCTGTGCGATGGCAACGGGCGACATGCGCATTGTCTTTGCCAGCCTGAAGCAAGGAAAGGCGTAATCGCCCAACTTGTCGTCGGCAATTTCCGTCACTGCCTGTGCCAGTTCCGCCTTGTCCATGTCCACGTTGATTTTACTTGCAATGTATTGTTTGTAGTCTAACATAA
Source organism: Clostridiales bacterium (assembly GCA_003537755.1). GTDB lineage: Bacteria > Bacillota > Clostridia > Christensenellales > CAG-314 > Fimimonas. The sequence continues at coordinate 11,861 of DPQS01000040.1, forward strand.
ATTCCTTAATAGTTTGCTTTTCAAGTTTTTTGGCAGCAACAAAATCGTTACTGCCAAAAAGTCTTTTATTCTTCCGCAGGTGCTTCGCCGCCGGCAGCCGCAACATCCACTGCGCCCTCGTCGCCATCGATGTCTTCTGCCGCAGGCGATTCCGACACGCACACTACCTTGGCGTCGCCCTTAAACTTCATTATGCGCACGCCCATTGTGTCACGCCCGATTTTGCTTATTTCCTTGGCGCGGACGCGGATTACGATACCGTTGTCGGCAATAAGCATAATGTCGTTGTCGGGGTTGATAAGTTTAAGGTTGACAAGTTTGCCCGTCTTTTCGTTGAACGTGCCGGCCTTGATACCCTTTCCGGCACGCGATTGCAGACGGTAGTCCACAAGGTCACTGCGCTTGCCGAAGCCGTTTTCCGATACGGTAAGTACTTCCACTCCGTTACGCGCGATTGCCATGTCCACAACGTAGTCGCCTTCGTCCAGTTTGATACTGCGCACGCCCATGGTGTCGCGTCCCATCTGACGTACTTCCTCTTCGGCAAAACGAATGCACTTGCCTTCGTGGCTTGCCATCAGGATTTCGTCGTAGCCTGTGGTCATATCCACGCCGATAAGTTCGTCGTCCTCCGTCAGCGAGATTGCAATTTTGCCCGTCTTGCGGATTGATTCAAACTCGGCAAGGTCGGTCTTTTTGATAAGTCCGTTGCGCGTTGCCATGATAAGGTTGCCCTGACTGTCCTCCTTGCGGGGGATTACAGCCGTCACCTTTTCGCCGTTTTCCAGTTGCAGAATATTGACGATTGCTCTGCCGCGCGCGGTGCGTTCCGCCTCGGGAATTTCGTATCCCTTGATGCAGTACACCTTGCCACGATTGGTGAAGAACAGCAAATCGTCGTGGGTGTTGGTGACAAACATATTTTCCACAAAGTCCTCTTCGCGAGGTTTGTGCGCCGTTACGCCCTTGCCGCCGCGACGTTGAGTGTGGTACTCTGCAACGGGCAGACGCTTGACATATCCGAGGTGGGTCATGCTGACAACGACGTCTTCCTTTTCGATAAGGTCGCCGATGTCTATTTCGCTGTAGTCCGTGCAGATTTCCGTTTTTCTGGGCTCGCCGTATTTGTCGCGGATTTCGCCCATTTCCGTCTTGACGATGTCGATGACGCGTTGCGGCTTGGCAAGAATATCTTTGAAGTCGTTGATTTGTCTTTCCAGTTCGGCGAGTTCGTTTTTGAGCGACTCCACTTCGAGGTGGGTAAGACGGGACAACTTCATTTCCAGAATGGCGTTGGTTTGTTTGTCAGACAGCCCGAATTCCGCCATCAAAGCAGCCGCTGCGGCTTGTTTGTCCTCGCTTTGCTTGATTATCTGAATTACTCTGTCAATGTTGTCCAGGGCGATTACAAGCCCTTCGATGATGTGGTAGCGGTCTTCCGCCTTTTCCAGGTCGTACTTGGTACGACGCACGATAACTTCCTTCTGGAAGTCGATGTAGTAACTGAGGATTTCCTTCAGCGACAGGATTTTCGGTTCGCCGTCGGCAAGCGCAAGCAAAATAATACCGTCGGACACCTGCATCTGCGTGTGCTTGAACAGCATGTTGAGCACCACTTGCGCATTGGCGTCGCGCTTCAGGTCGAACACGATACGCATACCGTGACGGTCGGATTCCTCGCGGATGTCGGCAATGCCTTCGATACGTTTGTCCTTGACAAGCCCGGCAACCGTTTCAACCAACTTCGCCTTGTTTACCTGGTAGGGAAGTTCGGTGACGATAATGCGCTGACGTCCGTTGTGTTCCTCTATTTCCGTTTTGGCGCGAAGCAGAATGTTGCCTTTGCCTGTTTTGTAAGCGTTGCGGATACCGACGCGCCCCATCATGATACCGCCCGTCGGGAAGTCGGGCGCAGGAATGATCTTCATCAGTTCCTCTACGGTGATGTCGGGGTTGTCCATTACGGCAATCGCGCCGTTGATTACTTCGCCGAGGTTGTGCGGGGGAATGTTTGTCGCCATACCCACGGCAATACCGTCCGCGCCGTTTACAAGCAGGTTGGGGAAACGGCTGGGCAACACTACAGGTTGCATAAGAGTATTGTCGAAGTTAGGGTAGAAGTCGACGGTGTTTTTGTCGATTTCGCGCAACATTTCGGCAGCAATTTTGCTGAGGCGCGCTTCGGTGTAACGCTGTGCAGCCGGTGGGTCGCCGTCCACGCTGCCGAAGTTGCCCTGTCCGTCTACAAGCGGACAACGAATGGAGAAGTCCTGCGCAAGACGCACCAAGGCTTCGTACACGGCACTGTCGCCGTGGGGGTGGTACTTACCAAGTACGTCACCGACGATACGGGCGCACTTACGGTAGGGCTTGTCGTTGAACAGGTTCAGTTCGCCCATCGAGTACAGAATACGTCTGTGCACGGGTTTAAGTCCGTCGCGGACGTCGGGGATGGCACGGGAAACGTTGACCGCCATTGCGTAGGCAATGAATGACTTTTTCATTTCCTCTTCCATCTTGACAACGTGGACGTTGGTTTTGGTCAACGCCTCTACGTAGTCGATATGATGACTTTCCTGATTTTTGTTAGCCATAATTTTTTCCTCTCACTAAATGTCCAGATCTTCCACCAGTTTGGCGTTTTCAACGATAAACTCACGTCTGAGTTCGGGTTGGTCGCCCATCAGCAACGAAACGATCTCGTCTGCGGCGTAGGCGTCCTCCATGGTGACTTGCAACATTGTACGGGATTCGGGGTTCATTGTGGTCGTCCACAACTGTTCGGCGTTCATTTCGCCAAGACCTTTGTAACGGGAAACTTCCGTGCCTTTGCTGCCGATGTCGGCAATTACCTGGTCGCGTTCTTCGTCGTTAAACGCGTAGTATTCCTGTTTGTTTTTGGTAATTTTGTACAGGGGCGGCTGCGCGATGTACACGTGGCCGTGTTCGATAAGCGGGCGCATAAAGCGGAAGAAGAAGGTTATCAGCAGTATACGAATGTGGCTGCCGTCCACGTCGGCATCGGTCATGCAGATGATGCGGTCGTAGCGCAGTTTGCTTTCGTCGAAGTCGTCGCTGATGCCGCAACCGAATGCGGTAATCATGGACTTGATTTCTTCGTTTTCAAGGGCGCGTGCAAGGCGAGCCTTTTCCACGTTGAGGATTTTGCCGCGAAGAGGCAGTATTGCCTGGAAACGTCTGTCGCGACCTTGTTTTGCCGTGCCGCCTGCGCTGTCGCCCTCTACTATAAAC
>DPQS01000040.1:15266-22182 GCA_003537755.1 Clostridiales bacterium
CCTCTACGATGTAGATTTCGCAGTGCGACGGGTCTTTGTCCGAGCAGTCGGCAAGTTTGCCCGGAAGCGACGCGCTTTCAAGTACGCCCTTACGGGTAAGTTCACGCGCACGTCTTGCCGCCTCACGGGCACGTTGCGCCGTAACGGACTTAAGCACCAGTTCCTTGGCTTCCTTGGGGTTTTCTTCAAGGAATGTGGACAGTTCTTCGGTAACAACACGGTTGACGGCTGTACGCATTTCGCTGTTGCCCAGTTTCGTCTTGGTCTGACCCTCGAATTGAGGATTTTCCAATTTAACCGATATAATTGCAACCAGCCCTTCACGGACGTCGTCGCCGGACAGTTTTTCCGCTTCTTTCAGCAGGTTTGCCTTGTGACCGTAGTCGTTTATTACCTTGGTAAGCGCGGCTTTGAAGCCGTCCAGATGTGCGCCGCCTTCCTCGGTGTTGATGTTGTTGGCGTAGGCGTGCACCACCTCGACGTAACTGTCGTTAAACTGCATGGCAATCTCGATTTCCCCTTCCGGTACCGACTTGTCGATGTACAGCGGCTGAGGAAAAATTGTCACGCGGTTGCGGTTGAAGTTGTCTACAAACTCCGCAAGACCGCCTTCGTAACAAAACGTTTCGTTGCGCTGACGACTGTCGCGGTCGTCCTTCAGGTGAATGGTAATGCCCTTATTAAGGTACGCCACTTCGCGCAGACGATTTCTGAGACGTTCGTAGTCCCACTCGGTGGTTTCAAAGATTTCGCTGTCGGGCATAAAGGTGATTTTCGTGCCCGTGCGGTCCGTGTCGCCCGTCACGGCAAGTCTGGCGTCGGGTTTGCCGCGGTGATACTTCTGGTAATGGTGTTTGCCGTCCTGATCCACTTCGACAATCAGCCACTCGGAAAGAGCGTTTACGCAACTCATACCAACGCCGTGCAAACCGCCGCTTATCTTGTAACCGCCACCGCCGAATTTGCCGCCGGCGTGCAGTTTGGTCAAGCACAGTTCCACTGCGGAAATACCTTCTTTTTTGTGAATACCGCAAGGGATACCGCGACCGTCGTCCTCTACCGTCAACGAGCCGTCGGCGTTTACGGTAACCCAGACTGTTGTACAGTAACCCGCCAACGCTTCGTCAATGGAGTTGTCTACGATTTCCACGGCAAGATGGTGAAGTCCCTTGACATCCGTACTGCCGATGTACATACCGGGTCTTTTACGGACGGGGTCCAGACCTTCGAGGACCTGTATTTGCTCCTCGGAATAACCGACGTTTTTGTCCGCCATATATTTATTCTCCTTTCAAAAATTTGCTTTTTTGTTTTCCGTTCGCCCGGGCAATGTCAGCAAAACTTCGGGCGAATATTATATATAGATATATAACTATATAAAGTATACCATAATAAATTGTGTTTGTACACGGTTTTGACAAAACTTTTTGCAAAATGAACTTCCGAAACGCCGTCAGAAGCCCTGCAAATGCCCTCTGCGACAAAAAGCAACATTTTACAAGCACCGCCGTCAGCGCGTCATCACCCCGTATACGCCGTTTTGCGCCCGAATTGTAATTTTGGCAAATGACAAAAAACGCATAATGTCGCAATTATCGAAGTACACCGACAAATACAAACGCAACAGACTACAAGTCGGCATTCCCCTAGGGTTAATTTAGCCATCACTAACAACCTTGGTAATGTCCTTTCTCATTCTTTCGGGTGGACGTTCGCTCAGTGCACATCCAGTTGTCAATATCTGTTAAATTAACACTATGGCAAATAAACGTTGTATTTTTTTTCAAATTGTGCTACAATCGAAAGGATGAAAGTAACCGAACTGCAAGTTTCAGATTACCGCAATTTGAGCGGACAAAAATTAACGCTGGACAAAGGGTTGAACGTGTTTGTGGGCGACAATGCCCAAGGCAAAACCAACCTTGTAGAAAGCGTTTATTTGTGTTGCATAGGAAAAAGTCCGCGAGCCGACCGCGACAAGGATCTCGTTTGCTGGGGTAAGGAAAGCGCGTACGTACACCTGCGCTACAACAGCCGATTCGGCGACGGCGAAATTGCAATAAAACTCAACTCAAAAGGCAAAAAGCAGATAGTCGTCGGAGGCGCGCCGATAACCAAGGTTGCAGACCTTCTGGGCAACCTCAATTGCGTGTACTTTTCGCCAAACGAAATCCGCATAATCAGCAGTTCCCCCGCCGAGCGCAGACGTTTCATGGACATCGACCTGTGCCAGACGGACAAAAACTACTTTTACAGTCTGTCCAGACTCAACAAAGCGTTACTGCAACGCAACAACCTGTTAAAAGCCGCCGCGACCCTTGACGAAGCGCGCGAGATGCTGTTTGTGTGGGACAAACAAATTGCCGAGGAGGGCGCGCAGGTAATAGTCAAACGTCGCCGTTTTTGCGAAAAATTGAAAGACTACGCACGCCGTTGCCACGAAAAATTGACCGACGGCAAGGAAACGTTGCGCCTCGAGTACACTACGCCGATCGAAGGCGAAACGACGGAAGAAATAGCACAGAATTACTTCGACAAGTTGCAGGCTTGCGCCGAACGTGACTTCGCCGCACGTCACACCACGACGGGTTGCCAGCGCGACGACGTAGTACTGGAAGTAAACGACATCGACGTGCGCAATTTCGGCAGTCAGGGACAGCAACGCACTACCGCCCTTGCGCTTAAACTGGGCGAGCTTATGATATTCAAGGACATAATAGGCGAGTACCCCGTGTTGCTGCTTGACGACGTGTTGAGCGAACTTGACGTAGACCGCCAACGCCGTCTGCTGACATTTGACAGCCGCCTGCAAATACTGCTTACAACAGCCACCGAGTTGCCGCCGGAAATTGTCGGCATTCCTTACGTAAAATACCGCATCGCCAACGGCGTTGTAATGAAATAATTTTTTTTGTATATGAGAAATAAATGTGGGGAAAAACCTTTTCTACGAAAAGTGTTTTTCCCCACACCCCTTTTCCAAAAGTGTTGAGTACAAAGGGGGGGGGGAGAATAGAGAAAATATGCTGATTTTGTCGGCAAATTTTATATACGTATTAAAAATTTCAATGCACAAAATTACAATTTGAAGTTTGTTTTGCTGCGTCGAATTACGGTCCGATGTTTGTTTCCGTTGTACGAAGTTGCACTTTTACGATTGTCTCTACAACAACAAATTGCACATTTATGGCGGTTTCTGCCCCTTATCCGTCGTTTCACGCCAACTTTTTCTAAAGTGTAAAGCCATATATTTATTGTTATCTTAACGCCCCTCTACCCCAAGTTTTTGAGGGGATAAGGGCATGGGGAAAGGGGGACTTTTTTACAAAAAGTCCCCCTTTCCCCATATTTTCCCAATTAAACTAAAACTAAAACTAAAACTAAAAACTTACTCACCGGCTACTATGTTTTTCAAGATAAATTCATTGCCGCGTACAAGGTAGGTATGTTCGCTGCCGCAATAGGGGCAGACTTTGCCGTACTTGACGGTGGAATAGATTTGTTTACAATCCTCGCAAAAGGTTTCTGCAGGGATACGTTCGACAACAAGTTCCGCGTCTTTCATAACCGTTTCCTTGCCGACAGCCCACTTCCAGCAGTCCTGCAGATATTCGGGGATTACCGTGGACACTTCGCCCAGTTCGATAGTAACGGCGGTCACCTTTACCACATTGTTTTCGGCGGCAATTTTGTTTACGCTTTTAATTACGTGGAACACCACGCCCAGTTCGTGCATAATTTTTCCTTTAACAAAGCGGCTTGTTTTGCAAGCCGCCTCGTTTTTACCTTGTTAGTCCTTTTTCTTTCCGACGTTGTTTTTGTTGCCGAGTATCTTAAATCCGCGCTTGATTGCGTAGGGCAAAATAGCACCGAATTTCTTTTCGGCAATGCGCATGTTGCTTGCTTCGGGCAGGTCGCGCGACAGATGAATGGCGTCAAACGCGCACTTGGTCGTGCACAATCCGCAACCGATACATTTGTTGGTGTCCACGATGCTTGCGCCGCAGCCAAGGCAACGCGCCGTTTCAACGCGCACCTGTTCTTCCGTCAAAGTGCCATGATTGTCCTCAAAGCCCTTGCCGTCAATGCTCGTATCGCGAGCCGCCACCTGACGGGGCGCGTGGTCGTAACTTTCCACCGAGATGTCGTCGGTGTTGAGTTGGACAAACTCTCTGCGGTTGCGGCCGATGGTCATGTGACCGTGCTGTACGTAGCGGTGAAGGCTTTCCGCCGCTTCATGTCCCTGCGCAATTGCGTCGATGGCAAACTTCGGTCCGGTATACACGTCGCCGCCAACAAAAATGTCGGGTTCCGCCGTCTGATAGGTCAGCTTGTCTGCCTTGGGGTACATTGCTCTGCCGGCAAACTCAACCTTTGTACCGCTAAGTAGGTCGCCCCACTGTATGCTTTGTCCTATTGCAAAAATAATTTTGTCCGCGGGCAACGTCAATGTGTCCTCTTCGTCGTACACGGGCGCAAACTTGTGTTCGTTGTCGTACACGCTTGTGCAACGTTTGAACACAATTGCCGTCGCAACGCCATTGTCGTCAACGACAACTTGCTTGGGTCCCCAACCGTTGTTTACTGTCACGCCGTCGGCTTCCGCTTCGGCAACCTCTTCGGCACTTGCGGGCATTTCGTTGCGCTGTTCCAGGCACAGCATGGTAACCTTTGCCGCACCGCTTCTTGCGGATACTCGCGCCGCGTCGATTGCGACGTTGCCGCCGCCGACAACCACCACTTCGCCGCTCAGCTTGCCCTGCATTTGTCCGCAGTTGGCGTTTTTCAAAAACTCCACAGCCGTGGTAACGTTGCTTGCTTCCTGACCGGGAACGCCGGGCAATCTGCCGCCCTGACAGCCGATAGCCACGTAAAACGCCTTGTAGCCCTGCTCACGCAGTTGCCCGATCGTGACGTCCTTGCCTACTTCCACACCGGTCTTGATTTCCACGCCCATTTCGCGCATGATGTCGATTTCGGCGTCGATTACCTTTTTGTCCAGTTTGTAACTCGGAATGCCGTATGTCAACATGCCGCCTGCGCGTTCGTTCTTTTCAAACACCGTCGGGTAGTAGCCCTTTTGCGCAAGATAGAAGGCGCAACTAAGTCCTGCGGGACCGCCGCCGATAACGGCAATCTTTTCCTTCCAGCGTCCCAGGTTGCTTGCCACGACGATTTCCGGCACAAAGCGATGTTCGTCATTGAGGTCCTGTTCGGCAATGAATTTCTTTACCGCGTCAATGCTTACTGCGTTGTCGATTGTTCCGCGCGTGCATGCGTCCTCGCAACGACGGTTACAAATACGTCCGCAAACTGCAGGGAACGGATTTTCACGCTTGATGAGTTCCAACGCTTCGCGGTACTTGCCTTCCGACGCCTTTTTGAGGTAACCCTGTACGGCGATGTGCGCAGGGCAAGCCGTCTTACAGGGACTTGTGCCCGTTTCGTGGCAGTTTATGCGGTTGCGGTCGCGGTAGTCCTCACTCCACATATGTTCGCCCCAACTGTTGTTGTCGGGAAGCGGTTGCATGGGGTAGGTTTGTTCGCTGCCGTCGGCATGGCACAACTTCTGACCGAGTTTGACCGCGCCTGCAGGGCAGTACTCTACGCAACGTCCGCACGCCACGCACTTGGACTTGTCCACGTGAGCTATGTACGCGCTGCGCGACATATTGGGCGTGTTGAACAGTTGGCTTGTACGCAATGCGTTGCAGATGTTAAGGTTGCAGTTGCATATAGCGAAAATCTTACCTTCGCCGTCGATGTTGGTCACCTGATGAACAAATCCGTTGTCCTCGGCGCGTTTAAGGATGTCCATTGCCTGCTCGTAGGTAATGTCCACGCCCTTGCCGGTTTCGCGGCAGTAGTCCGCCATGTCACCCACGCCTATACACCACAGATTGCAGTCGTCGGCACAGCCCTCGTCGAGAAGTTTGCGTCCGTAACGGCAACTGCACATGCTTGCGCCGATGTGTCCTTCGTAACGTTTCAGCCAGTAACTGATATGTTCGATGTCCATGGACGTGTTTTCCATTTCGATGGCTTTTTCAACGGGAATCACGTGCATGCCGATGCCTGCTCCTCCCGGCGGAACCATGGCTGTAACCTTTTCAAGAGGCAAAAAGGTCATACGCTCGAAGAACATCGCAAGTTCCGGATGGCGATCCATAAGTCCCTTGTTCATGTTGGTGTACTCTGCCGAGCCGGGCACGAACAGCGGAATCCAGTACTCGCGGTCTTCCTTGTTGTAGGTCGTACCCGGGACAGGGCCGTCTTTGGTATATTTGTCGCCGTAGTCGTATTCCAACATACCCAGTTCGCCCAGTTTTTGCAGAAGTTCGTCAAACTTTGCTCGAGCCTCGTCGCTGTCAACGTCGCCCATTTCCAGCATTTCGGAATAGGCATAGTGTTTGCGCACCTTCATTTGCAACATAAGGTCAAGTGCCGCCTCGGACTGCTCATGCGGAAGTTCGTCCTCGAATATGCACGCAAAGCCCCAGTACTCGGGGTCTGCCGTAGTAACGCCGTGCAATTTTGCAGGCAGACGGTCGGTAATTTTGCGTACCAACTTCAACAGCTTGGGGTTGGGATTTTCGTCGTTCATGTGCTTGGGCACATACTTTTTGCTGATTTCGGGCATGTGTTTGCTCCTTTGTTATATGAAAATATCTTTTTTATTTTTTAGTTTTCTACGGCATATGGAAGCCGAAGTAATTTCGTTTGTGTAACGCGGCGGCAATGTACGAAAGCGATTAGACCTGCCATGCTGCCGAAGTGTGTTGAGTTACACGCCGAAGTAATGCAGTATGCTTATGGGGTCCTGTCGAGGAATTGCCAATATGGGAGCGGCTGATGCCTCGGGCCGCTTCGCCTATTGAGGCATTGGGGTATGTTGCCTTCCCAGCCGCGCCCTCGT
>DPQS01000035.1:0-2230 GCA_003537755.1 Clostridiales bacterium
CAGCGCAAACAAAAACATATACGTTTACACCGACTTTCTGGAAGAAGCGGATCAAAAAATCGCAATACGTATACAAAAATTCGTTACACTTTTCGGAGGAGCAGACTTTGCCGTACGCAAAATAGCTCGCTTCGGCAACGCCGACGAAATAGGTTACGAAGAAGATTTTCCGTTGCGCATTCTGGCAATAAAGCCACTCGGCGGCAAGTTTGCCACACCGCTTACGCACCGCGACATACTGGGCGCGTTGATGAACCTGGGGCTTGCGAGAGAGAAAATCGGCGATATATTCGCCGGCGAAACAAGTTACGTCGTGATTTACGAAACGCTGTCTGCCTTTGTTTGCGACAACCTCAACAAAATCGGGCGCAACTTTGTGAATGTAGCCGAAGTGTCCTGTCTGCCCGACGAACTTCGTCCCGAGACTGCCGAAAAATCCGTATCTGCCGACTCAAACAGGCTTGACGCAATAGTTTGCCGCGTGTTCAACCTCAGCCGCGAAACGGCGCAAACGCTGATTGCCGACCAACTGGTAAAAATCAACGGCGAAATAATTGCAAAAAGTATGCGCCCGTTACAACAGGGCGACGTCGTGTCGGTGCGCGGTCACGGCAAATTTCGTTTCGTAGGCGAATCGGGACAAAGCCGCAAAGGGAAAACGTATTTTATGGTGGAAGTTTTTTGCTGACCGCACTACAAAACGCACTGCCGATTCGGCCGAAAACAAAACGCAAAAAATCTCGGCACGAGTGCCCATTTTACTTGCCATACAATGGCAAAATGTTGTAAAATATAATACAGGGGTAGCGTGCACTACGGCGATTGTGCGGTCTGTGAAACCGACAACGCGTTGCAAACCTGACCCAAATCAATTAAATAAGGAGCGAGTATGGACAACGTTACTATCATCAACCATCCGCTGATTTCCCACAAGGTGGCAATTCTGCGTGACAAGAACACAAACACCAAGCAATTCAGAGAACTTGTGGAGGAAATCGCCACACTACTTACTTACGAAGCGTTTAAGGATATCCCGACCAAGGACGTTGTCGTTGAAACGCCCCTTGAAAAAACAACCCAAAAGGTAATTGCCGAAAACACCATTGCAATCATCCCTATTTTGCGTGCAGGTCTCGGCATGGTAAACGGTGTGCACACGTTGTTTCCCACGGCAAAGGTCGGTCACATCGGCATGTACCGCGACGAAGAAACCTGCCAGCCGCAGGAATACTACTGCAAACTGCCTGCCGACATCGAAAACAAAATTTGCATAGTGCTTGACCCGATGCTTGCTACCGGCGGAAGCGCAATCGCCGCAGTGGAACTGCTGAAGAAAAAGGGCGTAAAACACATCAAGTGCATGCACATCATTGCCGCACCCGAAGGAATCAAGGCTTTGCACGAAGCCGAACCCGACGTACAGATTTACTGCGCAGTTGAAGACCGCGAACTTAACGAACACAGTTACATTCTGCCCGGTCTCGGCGACGCAGGCGACAGACTGTTCGGCACGAAGTAATCCGCGCACCACAACCGGACAAAACAATACAGAAGGCTATCGCATCAAGCGGTAGCCTTTTTCATGTCTCAAAAAAATATATTATTGTTCAAAACCTACCATGTTATTTTGCAAAGGTTGCGGCAATTTGCTTGTACGCCTCTTCCGCTTCACAGCCTTCCACATACACGCGCAGTTTGTTTTCCGTACCGCTTTTACGAAGTACGACCCTGCACTCGGGGTACAGTTTGCGCACCTGAGTAGCAACGTCGTTAAGTGCAGTTTTCGTCGTTAAAAGTTCGTTACTGTCACACAGAGCGATACTTTGTTGCACGTACGGCACGTCTGTACATTCCTTTGAGTACTCGGCAAGGCTACCCCTGCGGCAAACGATTGCCGCAACAAACAATGCGTTGATAAGTGCGTCGCTGCTGGTTGCAAAGTCGGTAAGCAAGTAATGCCCGCTTTCCTCGCCGCCGAAATTAAGCGCGTTTGCCGCCATAAGGTTGAACACGTTTGTGTCCCCCACATCGCTGCGAAGCAGACTGACGCCTACACCGCTGAGCGCGCGCACCACGCCGCCGTTGGTAAGAGTCGTGCCAACCACGGTGTTTTGTTTAAGCAAGCCTTTTTCCGACATAAACTTCGCAATTGCGTAGTACACCTTGTTGTTCGGCACTATTCTGCCGTTCTCCGAGACAGCCAGTCGGTCGGCATCGCCGTCAAAGGCAA
>DPQS01000035.1:2423-3001 GCA_003537755.1 Clostridiales bacterium
GGCATCGCCGTCAAAGGCAAAGCCGAGCGCAATGCCTTTTCCCTTGCAAAAATCGGCAATCACCTCGGGGTGAGTTGCGCCGCAATCGACGTTGATTTTGTCGCCGCACGCCCTGTCGTTAATTGTACAGACATTTGCGCCTGCCGCTTCAAACACGCTTCCTGCCACACGGCAACTTGCGCCGAAACAGCAATCCAGCGCGACCTTCATTCCGTCAAGGCGTGCGCCGACGGCGCGGATTACGTCATCGCGATAAATGTTGTCGATGTCGTAAAACACAGGCTCATGCACGCGTTGTAAATGCCCGTCGGGAAGGGGCAGACAATCCATAAGTTGCGACAACTTTTCCTGTTTTGCCGCACACAGTTTTACGCCATACCTATCAAACACTTTCAGTCCGTTGTCGCAGGGCGGATTGTGGCTTGCGGTAATCATCACGCCGAAGTCGCCGCCGAATTTTCTCACAAAATGCCCCACGGCATTTGTAGGCAGAATGCCGAGATTTATTACGTTGCCGCCGCCGTCATACACGCCGCTTGCCAGTGCGCCAAACAATTTTTCGCCCGAGTTGCGCGTAT
>DPQS01000035.1:3187-6213 GCA_003537755.1 Clostridiales bacterium
TATCGCGAGCCACTACCACAATCGGGCAATCCTCGCCGACTAGTGCCAGACTTTTGCCTAACAAATAGGCAGTACTGTCTGTCAAAGTACTGCCGTATGTGCCGCGTATGCCGTCCGTACCAAAGAAATTCATATCAAGCCTCCGCTTATGTTTTGTTTTTCTTTGGTATTTTTTTTATTTTAGATTTTTTCTTTTCCGGGGTAATTTCGTGGGGAAAACCCTTTTTACAAAAGGTGTTTTCCCCACACCCATTTCCTAAAATTTCGGGTAGGTGTGGGGAATATAATTTAGCGGGTCTTTTTTCAAGAATGAAACTATTTGCAGACACTTTGCTGCAACGACAACAAAATACTGCTGTCCGAAGTACTTCATCGCCTGTTTATTATTCAAAAATTTCCATTTGCAGTGACAGTGCCAAACGACATATATACATTTGTAATAAAGCGCAACAAACAGACCGTTTTTTCCGTTACCTGCAGGCAAAGAAACCTGCCTTTGCGCCGTCGCCACATGCCGTTACTATCTGTTTCAGCGGTCCGTTCGTTACGTCGCCTGCGGCAAACAGCCCCTTGACCGCAGTCTGACAACGCTCGTCGATTTTCAGATATCCTTTTTCGTCTTTCACGCCGTCAACTTGCACAAATTCCGTCGCGGGTTTTGCGCCGATTGCAACAAACACTGCCGCCACGTCTGTTTTTTCCGTATGTCCGCCAATGAAAACTTCCACGCCGCCAACAACGTCTTCGCCGTAAATTGCGGTAACCGTCACGCCGTAAACAATCCTGACGTTTTCCTTTGCGACAAGTTGTTCCGTCGATACCGCATCGGCAGTCAGTTTGTCACCCGGCACAAACACAACGACATTTGCCACCACGTCAGACAAATACAGTGCTTCTCGCACAGCCTGTCCTCCGCCGCCCACAACCGCAACGCTTTTTCCTCTGTAAAAATTGCCGTCGCACGTCGCGCAGTAACTAACGCCGCGTCCGACCCATTGAGCCTCGAAGCCGAGTTTGTTGTGCGCCGTTCCGCTTGCAACAACGACGGAATCGAAGTCGTATTCCGCCTTGTCTGTCACAATGTGAAATTCGTCATCGTTTTTTGTCAGCGCAAGTACACGTTCACGCAACGGCTTAAGTCCCAATGCCTTGATCTGCGCCACAAAACTTTGAGAAAGCGTCCAGCCGTCCGTCGAAGTTTCCGACGGAAAGTTGTCGATTTTGTCAATGGTAGCGACAAGTCCGCCAAGTCCGTAAGGCGCAAACATAGTCACGTCGGCATTTGCTCTCAGCGCGTACACGGCTGCCGACATTGCGGCGACACCACCGCCGATAATGGCAATTTTCTTCATACAGCCCCCTTTCCGCGTCGCCTGTTACAAATACATTTTACAGCACATTCCGACGCGTATTTTGTTGTAATTTGCAGTTTTTTGTAACAAAAAATCACATACGTATGCAAAATTTCGTCACTGACCGCAGCAGTCGTCATTCAGTACACAATTACTTGCAGCCACTCTTGCAACAGTCGATTTTCTTAATACAATCATTACAAGACAACTTATCAATCACTGCCGTCTACAAAACGAGCCTGTTAAAGTTGTTAACAGGCTCGAAGCAGTTTATGCAATTATTCGTACAACTTGGACACGGGCAGGTCGGTGTACACACGCTCGATTGCTTCCGCAAACAAAGCGTAAGTCGGCACCACTTCGATTTTGTCCAGTTTCTTGCTTTCAGGCAAAACGATTGTATCCAGCACCACAACTTTGCTAAGCGGGCTGTCCTGCAAACGTTGGATTGCCGGTCCGCTGAGTACCGCGTGCGTGCAGCAAGCAATGATTTCCTTGGCACCGTTGTCTGCAAGTGCCTGTGCGCCTTGCGTAATCGTGCCTGCGGTGTCGATCATGTCGTCGAACATAAGGCAGGTCTTGCCCTTGACGTCGCCGATGATGTTCATTACTTCCATCACGTTTGCCTTGGGACGGCGTTTATCTATGATTGCAAGGGGCGCATTGAACTTGCTTGCCATTGCGCGGCTGCGGGCAACACTGCCTACGTCGGGGCTTACCACGATGAAGTCGTCGTTTTTGTCAAGCCCTTGCTTTTTGAAGTACTTTGCCAAAAGGGGCATACCCATCAGGTTGTCCACAGGCACATTGAAGAAGCCCTGCAATTGGCTGCTGTGCAAGTCCATTGTCAGCACGCGGTTTGCGCCTGCCGTTTGCAGAATGTCCGCAACCAGTTTAGCCGAAATGGGGTCACGTGCGCGGGCCTTGCGGTCCTGGCGAGCGTAGCCGAAGTACGGAATTACCGCCGTAATACGTCCGGCAGAAGCGCGCTTCAAGGCGTCGATGATGACAAGCAGTTCCATAAGGTTGTCGTTTACCGGACTGCATGTGGACTGCACCACAAACACGTCACAGCCGCGGACGGTTTCCTTGATGTTGACGGAAGTTTCACCGTCGCTGAATTTTCCTACTTCGATTTTGCCGAGTTGCAAGTCCAGTTGTTGGCAAATCTGTTCCGCCAACTTAACGCTGGCATTGCCTGCAAAAATCTTGATTGCACCGTGCGTTTGATTCAACATGATTACCCCTTTGACGACAGTAAGTACTTCCGAGCATCTTTGGCTCGGTTAAGCCGAAAACCCGAACGACTTTACACGTCGCCCTTGTCATATTTTGTCGTAACTCTATTTTAATATTCGTTGACCAAAGTGTCAAGCAAAACACACCGTCGCAAACGCACACATAGAATAAAACTCTGTACTTTGCTTTGCGTAAAAATTTATTTAACACAATCACCCGCCACGCATATATTTCGCGCACAACTAAACATACTAAGCGCAAAAGGCGGCAACCAAAAGCCGCTTCACGGAGGTTTTTTATGGACAACGACAACAACATCAACGTCGCCCCGAGCATGAACAAGGAGGACCGCAGCAGCCTTGTCCTCGGAATACTGACAATACTTATTATCGTAGGCATTTTTCTCGCTCTGCTGACCGCGCTTGCCAACAACGG
>DPQS01000035.1:6376-17675 GCA_003537755.1 Clostridiales bacterium
GCGCTTGCCAACAACGGACGAATAGGCGGCGAAATTACGGCGCAAGGCGACCTCAGACGCGGCTCGCAGACGCAATTCGTGTACACCGCGCCCGACTGTGTACAAGACGGCGACGAAGTACAATGGTTTGTAAACGGCGAAAAGATTGCCGATGACGTTTACACGCAAGGCGAGCCTTTGACCCTTGACTACACGCCGAGCGTCACAGGGCAAATAATGTTGCAGGCAAAAGTAGGCGGCAAATATACCGAAAACATGCTGTTCAATGTCGGCGCGCCCGTGCTTACATTGACTTCGCCCGAAGTCACCCTGACATACGGCGACAAAATACCGATGTTTTACGCCGAATGTAACGGTTTTGTCGACGGCGAATGTCCCGACTGCAACGGCTATGGCGGACAAATCGATTGTCGCTCTTTTGTGATTGACGAATACGGCAACACCATTGATGACACCGCCACGCTTGCCCCGGGCAAATACACACTACGCACAAATTGCAACTGCGCGTACATGGACTACGAGTTTTCGCAGGTTGACGGCACACTGACCATACTTCAGCGCCGCGCAAAAATCGCCGACATTGCCAAACAATACGACGGCAAAACTTGCATTGACGTAAACTCGCTTAAACTGACGGGCATCGCTAACGGCGACGACGTGCGCCTTGAGATAAACGAGGCATGCTTTGCCGACAAAAATACAGGCGTGCACAAGCAAATTACGTTGACCGGCGCGCGGCTTGTCGGGCGTGACAGCGACAAATACATTCTTGACAGCAACGCCTACGGGCAAATTACACCGCGCCAAATTACTCTTGCAGGACTGACAGTTGCCGACAAATATTACGACGGTACGACCGCAGCGCAAATAGAAAAACTCGGCAAACTACAGGGCGTTGTAGACGGCGACAGCGTAGCAATCGGATCCGTTTCGGCCAACTTCGCATCCGCAGGCGCAGGCATAGGCAAAACCGTGCGGATAAACAACGTAACTCTTGTAGGACTGGACAAGGACAACTACGTGTTTGCAGGCGCAAACGAAGCCACAGCCGACATCACCTACCGCTGAAAACTTGCAGATTACAGATTGCAGTTCGCAGTCTTTTAGCAGCTCCGCGTAGTCAATTTTAAGCAGCACAAGCGTTGCCGACTTCTTTGAAAATGACACTTTCAACAGTTAAATACCACAAAGTGTAACGTGACAAATTTTACACAACAATATTACAAGATTTTTTTGCAATGAATTGCAAATTTGTGGCATTTGCTGTATACTATGTAATAATACATGCGTTGGATAATCGGTGCAATTGTTGTCGTGCCGTAGTCCGGCGCTGTGTAAAATTTGTCGAATTTTCACACAAGGAGAGGAGAAGTATGAAAACACGCAGAGCATTTCAGATAGTTCTCGCCGTGCTGGCAACGCTGGCTGCACTGGCATTTTGCGCGACGGCAATATTTGTGCTGGTACCGCTTGCAACGGGACATAAACTGCCGTTTCTCGGAGAGATAGTTGACGGCATATACAAGATTTTCGCAACGCAGTACCTGTCCACAGCGCAGGTTGTAATTGCAGAAAGTTTTATTCTGGCACCGCTGGTTCTGGCAGCCATCGCCTCCATTTTGCTGTTTTCGAAGCACGGCATACAGGGCGTGTACAAGCTCGCTTACATCATTTTGATGTTGGCAGTTGCCGTACCCGGCATTACGGCGAGCGTTTTCAGTAAACAGCTGTTCGGTGCAAAACAGCTTATGGCAATTTTCATTGCGGCTGCCGTTGTTGTACTGTATCTGCTGCTAGTCATCCTTGCATGGCTTGTAAAAGTTGACCCGGAGGAAGAACGCGCCGCCAAGGACGCGCGCAAGGCAAAGAAGGCTGCGCAAAAAGCCGCAAAGAAAGTGACCGCCCACACCGCTACGGATGGCAACGCCACGAAGACCGAAGGCGACAACGCGGCAGCCCCCGAAGAAACGACGAATGGCTACATTGAGGACGAAACGACGAAGCGCAACCGCATCACGGTAAAACGCATCGAGATTTTGCAGGATTTGCTGAAACAACGTAAAATAAGCACCATGCAATACGCCGCTTTGGTGGAATATGTGCTTAGTAAGTAGTTTCGGCACGCTACATTGGCAAAAAAATAACCGCACCGTAGATTTTAGGTCTGCGGTGCGATTTTTTTGAAAAAATTATTTGCATTTTACAGATGTGTGTGGTACAATATATTGGTAATCGAAAAACGGCATGGGGATATGGCTCAGTTGGTAGAGCGATGCGTTCGCAATGCATAGGTCAGGGGTTCGAATCCCCTTATCTCCACCAAGGGGAACCGCGGTCGCACCCGTGGTTCCTTTTCATTTGCGTAAAAGGCGTTGCAGGGATAATCGTTAAGACAAAAGTCGCGGAAAAGAAAATTTCTTACGATTGGCTTACGAAGCCCCGTCAAAACGGAAAGTTTGTAAAGAAAACTAAATAATATACGATTTAAGGCGATAGAACGTTGATTCTACCGCCTTTTTCTATGCCATTGATAAGTTTAACCGTCCGATTTTTCGTCTTTCGTCGCCAGTGGTTGTAGCACAGTGAAAATCGAAAGTCAACGGCAAAAAATTGTTGCTATGTCTTTTAATCGCAACCGATATAAACGCAACAATTTTTGTGCTTTTTCGTTGACTTCCGTGCGGCTGACAATAACGCGAAAGACATTTATCTTTTCCCGGTGCTACCCCGTTTTTGCCGAAAGGCGAAAAAAAATTTCGTTGCGATGCAACGAAGAAGACGGAGGTAAATCCAAATGAAAAGAAAATTTTTAGATTTCAGCGTTATGAAAGAAGGAATCTCGCAAAACAACGTGCTTGAAATGGCAGAACTTATTGCCTTTATGGAACTGCGTTTCCAGATAGGTTATTTGGGAAGTCGCGCACAAAAAATGTATGCCGACCTGTATGGCGATATCAAGCACAAAAACGAATTAGGCTATATGCTCAGCGATTCTTACGATTTAGTTCAAGAAGGTGCATTGTATCTTTGCGACCATTACGGAAAGCATTTGAACGACGTTATATCTTACAGCAAAAAAGGCAAACCGATTACAATCGAGATTGCCTGTATCCGTAAAATGATGAAGTTGATAAACCGAAAAACGAGTGATTACTACCGCATGGTAAGCCTTGAGGTTTTAACGCCCGCAAGTGAACCGTCATACGAAATAAAAGAAGAAGTTGCACAAGAATATACTGTATACGAAAAGATCGTTGCGAGTCTGAATTTAACCGAAAATATGCGTATTGCTTTGGAATGCCGTCAAAACGGCTTAAGTTATCCCGAAATAGGCAGAGTTTTATCTCGCGCGCAAGCGACGGTATATGAATACTTTATCAAAATGCGCAAAAGATACCCGATGATTTACGGATAAACAAATACAATAGTTAATTTTTTAATTTCACTTTTCTAACTTAATGTAAATCTGTTTGGCTTAGTTTGATTTAAGCTATCTTCTAATCTTATAAGTTCTTCGTATGTTTTTTCATAAATTTCTTCACGAGAGAAAGTATCTATTAAGTAAGCGCCACCTAAGAAAGAAACAAATTTAACAATACCGTTATAAAATATCTCTCCTAAATCAACTTAAATTTATCAGATCCGCCGATATCAGTGAACTGTTTCTTGGCAAGAGTCGTTTCAGTTTCAATAGCCTTAAAAATCTTTTCCACGTCTTCCGCTGTATAATCATATACTGATTTATTTGCTAAATTACCTATAAGTCTAATCATTTCAAGAACTTTATTAGTTCTGTTTTCGGCAAGTCTAACAAATTTTTCTTTTTTAGTTTCTTGGATAAAATACCACCTCACAGCTAATTTTATCAGGCAAATTATAACATTCCAAAATAATATTGTTAACGTATTTTTTAAATAGTCCACAAATATTTTGAATATATTATAAAAATATTAAAAAATCAGGTTTCTTTCTCTCATATAAATTGCCATTTGTGTTTCATCAAAACCGTGTTTATTCTTGATAATTCCAAGCAGTTCTTCTAAATCTTTAGGGGTTTCTTCTAATCTATATATAATAGGAACAGAGTATCTAAATTGCGAAGAACTCATCATTACCTTATATTTATCAGACCATTTATTGATGACACTATATACTAGCCAATCATTCCATTGAATATTGATTTTAGGCAATAAAGAATAGTTTAAGTTGTTTAGCACTAAAACTTCTTTGCCTTGAATAATTTCGTCAATATATTCTTCAACGTATTCTGCTTTATATTTATTTAAGCCAGTTGAATCAATATTTATAATAGTATTTTTATCTTTCAACAAGAAAGTGTCATTAAAGGCATTTAATTGATTTAATATACTATAGACAATAAATGAATTATCTCTGGCAAATTCCATAAATTCGTCAATATCAACTTCATCTTTGCCTTCCAGGTAATCACGCATACGTTCTTCTTGTTTGCCAATCTCAACACCCTTAAGAGCAAAAAACGGACGAGAAAGTGAGAAATCATCCTTAAACAATGCTTCTATAATGCTAAACAGAGTATATCTTGATTCAATTTCAAATTTTTCTATAATCTGAGGATACATTAAACTCAAAATTGACATCAAGTCATCTGATTTATGTATTTCACCATCTTCAACCATTTCTGAAATAACACTTTTAAGAGTTTCAACATTATCGCTTTGATTTGCAATAAAGTTTTTTGACATATAAACGGAAAAACCAGAAATGATATTTTCGTCTTGAACCGCAATAGAGATAACAATATCTGTAACGCCAGGAAACTCTTCTCTAATTTGTGTTTTAGTTACAGGTCCATCGTTTTGACTTATATATTTAGTTATTTCTGTGTACATAGAAGTAATATCTCTAGACTTACTCACGTAATCCCTTTTGAAGAAATATTTATTAGGAACTGAGGCGTGCAAGACACCTTGCAAATGATATTTATTGTTAATACATTCTGCCTTTAATTTGTCTTCAAATATAGAGAATATAGTATTTGTAATAAAGATTTCTTTTTCACTATTGTCGATGTAGTCACATATATCTTTAAGCAACTCATCTGAAATAAGCCTTTTGGGCCTACTTATATATTTACCTCTGTCACAAAGGATCGTAATAGCTGAAATTCTACCATATAAAGCCCTATCGTTTTCAGGAAGTTTATCAGCATCATCAAACACTTTTGCGTAACACTCTCTAAATTTGCTCATATCTTCTTTTTCATAGATATAAATACCTTCCGGGAAATACTTTCTTAATACGATATCGTATTTCTTTGTTAAGGGCATCCTAGAGCGTGAATATATCTTACCATTTAATTTATAATCTGCCACTAAAATGGTTTTTACATATTCATAAGGCAATTCTATGTCTAACTCAGCAAACATTGCCATTGTATCTTGTGTAATTTTCTCTATTTGTGCAATAGAAATAGACTCAGGCAAATCATTGCTCATTTTAACAAGTTCTTCGTACCAATTCAAAATGTCTTGATATGCAAAAATATTCAATTCAGGTATATAGTCCATATCATCATTTTCAACTTGTTTAAGATAATATATAAAAATATCTGTATGTTCACCAAAAATTTCAGTTAACTCCTTAACTGTTATATAATGTTTGCTATTAGCGAAAGCGTGGATTATCCTCGAAATACTACCACGAGTATTTGAATAGAACCTATTAAACGCAGCAAAATATCGTTTTTCGATTTGTCTAACTCTTTCTCTAGTCAAACCAAATTCTTTACCTGCATTAGATAATGTTTCTCCGTTTACACGTTTAGTAATAATTTCAATGTATTTCTTCCATTCTTGTATAGGTTTGCCGCTTTTTGTTTTGAATATCAAAACATCAAAGAAATCTTTACGTAGTGCTTCTGATAAACTGTATTTTAATTTATCAAGAACTAAGATATAAGTTTGAGCATATGAGGAGTTATACATTTCAACAATATTTTCATCAGTCAGGTTAACAAGATCTGCAACTTTTAAAATATTCATACTAACAAGCAATTTATTGGCTTCGTTGTGAAGCATATAACTTAAACGCATCGTTTTGTTGTCATTATGTATATTAGAAATTAAATCTCTTGTGTTTGCAATGTAATCATCAATTTTCTTACGTTCTTTATTCTCTTCGATAAAGATTTGATAAAAATCATTAAACATCTTTTCGTCATCTATAAGTAAAAACAAATCGCTTTCAGAAAACGACTCTAAAAATCTTGCAAAACTATGTTGCAAATCAGAGAAAAGGTTATAAGAAAAAGAAGTTGCAGGAAGAAATTGCAACAATTCACAAACATTATAAATTATAGAGCCATTAGTTTTAAGTAATGCACTAGTATTTTCAATACCTAAAACCTCAAGAGTTTCTTTTAATTGTTTTAAATAAGATAAAGAAAAATGGATAGAGGTTTCTTCTTGTTTCTTCAAATTAGGATAAAGTCTGCTAATATCTTGAACATCGTTAAAAGAAACATATCCGGCAGGATTTGCTTTCAAGAATATTTTTAAGTTATGTTTATTCACAGAAGATATGTTTAAGCTTTTTTGCA
This sequence comes from Clostridiales bacterium, assembly GCA_003537755.1. Classification (GTDB taxonomy): domain Bacteria; phylum Bacillota; class Clostridia; order Christensenellales; family CAG-314; genus Fimimonas. The sequence continues at coordinate 12,957 of DPQS01000035.1, forward strand.
AATAGACATAAATATCATCAATATGTAAATTCATTTTGTCCGTTTTTTCAAAAAACTCTATTACCATGTCTAATACTTGTCTTTTCAAAAACTTAACTCTTTTTGAACATACATAATAAATATTATTTACATTATCCATTTTTTTCCCCTGTAATACTAATCTTCAAAAATTATTTCTTTTGACTCGCAAAAAGCATAAAACTTTCTCATTGCCACATAAGTAGGTTTACGTTTGCCGTTTTCCCATCTATTAAGAGTGTTAAAAGCAACACCACAAGCCTTTGCAAATTCCATTTGGCTTAAATGTAATTTTTCCCTTGCAAATTTTACCTTATCCTTAAACTCCATACAAAACCTCTAAAAACAGGATTTATGCAATTATTATACTGCCTTTATGCAACTTTTGCAATAGCAAGAAATGCACTATTTAATCTTTTTATTAGAAAATACCATTATTTTTGATTTGTCTTATTGAAAACTTAATAAGATAAACTCACATTCATAGAAGTAAAAATTAAATTTTGGCACCGGTGCGTGGGCTTGTCTTGATACAAGTCGGCTCGGCTTGAGTTGCACAAGAAAAGGTTTGACAAGTACAGTCAAGCCTTTTTCTTAAGATTAATTTAGCAATCACTAACAATTTTTGCGGTCAATATGACGGCTAATTATACGTTAAACGCCCATCCACGTACATCCAGTACGAGTTCGGTCGTTTGCCTTTAATTATCTTGCCATCTTGACCGCAAAAACGCTTCGCGCCCTAAAGGCGAGGATTTTTTGATGATTTTTGACGAGGTTGAGTGCAGGTGTACTAGAAGTACATCAAGCGAAAACTCGTCGAAAAGGGAAGAAAAGACCGCCTTTAAGGTTGTTGGTGATTGCTAAATTAACCCTACGCTCCTTTTGCTCTCGCCGCCTTATCGTTACAATAAGTGGCGTGCGAAATAACGTAGCGCTTCGTTTCACTACGCTTACCGCCGAAGGGCACGGACGGACGAATCCCCTTATCTCCACCACATTCAGGACTTGGCGTATGCGCCAAGTCTTTTTTTTGCATTGCTCACGCATCGCTACGCTCGACAACAAACAATCGGCGCACCAATTCGTTTGAGCCTTTCGCGCAACCAGCGGTTGCAAAAATAGCAACGCAACGTTGGTTGCAATGCACTACTTTTTGTTTTATAATTATTTAAAACAAATTAAGGAGCTTTTGTCATGACTATTTCCGAGAAAATTTACAAATTGCGTACGAAAAGCGGTTTCTCACAAGAAGTTTTTGCCGAAAAACTGGACGTCACGCGCCAATCGGTGCAAAAGTGGGAATCGGGATTAAGCCTTCCTACCATAGAAAAACTCGTTTCCATAGCAACACTTTTCAATGTGTCCATGGACTACCTTTGCCACAACACAGACACCGAAGTTTCCGACGGGCGAACCGACAAAGAATACATCCCCGATTACGGAAAAATGCACTCGTGGGAGTCTTATGCTAAAAGTCTTGAAATCGAATACAGCCAACTCGTCGACGAGGGCAAGGATGTCGAGAATTTGAGGGACGTTTTTGTTGCCGTTGAAAAAATGCCGCCAAGTAAACATAAAGACGAAATTGCCGATTCGATTTTTAAAATAGTCGATTCTCTGCCGATAAAAAAGGGATACGACTTTGTCGAGCCGAACGATTACGTAGCGATAAAAACGTTAAGCGACGGTTGTTGCCACAAGGAAACCGCCGCCAAACCTGACGATGAAATCTTGCTTGATAAAGTCAAGGGCGGTTGGTACGGCAGAATTTGCGGTTGTTATCTTGGCAAACCTGTGGAATGTATCTTTATGCCCGACATGAAAAAGATTTTAACCCGTACCGACAACTACCCTTTACATAGATATATCGACCTTGAAGATGTACAAAAAATAGATTCAAGCGACATAACGCATCCCATAAAACAACGTGCTTACCCGAAGGATTTCAACAAAATGCCGTCCGACGACGACACCAACTATATGCTGATCGCGTATGAAGTTTTAAAGCGTTACGGCAGAGATTTCACTTCGTCCGACGTTGCCGAAGTATGGCTTTCCACGCAGACTAAATATCCCTACTGCACTGCCGAAAGGGTTGCGTATATCAACTTGATTAACGGTTTCGTTCCGCCCGAAAGCGGTGAATACAAAAACGCCTATCGTGAATGGATAGGCGCGCAAATTCGTTCGGATTTTTACGGATATATCAATCCCGGTGATCCCGAAACGGCGGCAGAAATGGCATGGCGCGACGCACGCGTTTCTCACGTTAAAAACGGAATTTATGGTTCGATGTGGGTGGCCGCCATGATTGCCGAAGCGTACGTTACCGATGACATCAAACGCATTATACAAGCCGGACTTTCACAAATTCCGTCGTCGTCCAGATTACATAAAGCCGTCACAAACATTATTGCCACGCATGAAAACGGTGTATCTGCCGAAAGTTGCATATCCGACATAAGAACGCGTTGGAACGAAGAGTTCAGCTACAATTGGTGTCATACAATTTCCAATGCCGAAATCGTTGCAACCGCGCTTTTGTACGGCAATAAAGACTACGGCAAATCCGTTTGCTTAGCTGTCGGCGCATGCTTCGATACCGATTGTAACGGCGCAACCGTAGGTTCCGTATTAGGCACCGCAATCGGCTATAACGCTATCCCCGAATATTGGAAAAACAGAGTACACGATACACTTGAAAGTACGCTTATGGGCTACAATAGCGTATCCATTAGCGACATGGCAGAAAAAACGCTCGATTTTATCAAAAAGGACTGAGGTTTTATTTTGCCTCTCACATTTTGAATCCTTAATGGCAAAAAAAAGACCACTACCCGTTTTATCGAGTGATGGTCTTATTTTGTTTAGTTCATTTTATTTTTTCCTGGTGAACAATGCTTTGATTTTTGCTCCGGGAGTTTTGAAGAAGTTTCCGATGTTGCAACATTTTGGAAAGGGTTACGGGGAAATTATTTTATTTCGCATTCGAAATAAAACCGCATTTTTGCGTTACGATTTTCAACATTTACAGTCGCATCACAATGCCTTGACGTAACCACATCGGACGGATTTACGCGGTAATAATTATGTTTGCTACGATTAAATAAAAATCAAATGAGTGTACAAAAAAATCGCATACGTATTATTATTTTTGTGACAAGAATGATTTTTTTCACGCAAAAAATCTTTGTGAAAAATCGGCATACAATTCGCTCAAATTGATTACGTCTTTTAATCGGTATTCTGTTTCAATTATTGCAAAAGTGTGGTAAAATAAAATGGACGGGAAATCCACACACTACAGACAAATGAAACAGCACACCTATTTTTGCATCGACATGAAGAGTTTTTTTGCCTCCGTCGAGTGCGCCGAACGAAAACTTAACCCCATGACCGCCAAACTTGTGGTTGCCGACCCCTCTCGCGGAGAAGGGGCAATTTGTCTTGCCGTGTCGCCGAAACTCAAACAAATGGGCGTACCCAACCGCTGCCGCCTGTTTGAAATCCCCGACAACATCGATTACATCATCGCCAAACCGCAGATGAAAAAGTACATCACCTACTGCGCGGACATCTATGACGTGTACCTCAACTACATAAGCCCCGAGGACATACACGTGTACAGCATTGACGAGTCCTTTATCGACGCGACGGATTACCTTGCCTTGTACGGGCTTACCGCCAAGGAGTTTGCCGTCAAGCTGACCAACGAAATCGCCACAAAGCTGCACATACCATCGTCCGTCGGCATCGGCAGCAACCTGTATCTTGCCAAAATTGCGCTGGACATAACCGCCAAACACACCGAGGACCGCATAGGCATACTTACTGAAGAGACCTACCGCGAAACGCTGTGGCACCACCGCCCGATTACCGACTTCTGGAACGTGGCAAAAGGCACGGCAACGCGGCTTGCCAACTACGGCGTGTTTGACATGGAAGGCATAACGCGTATGCCCGAGCAACTGCTGCACAAACTTTTCGGCAAAAACTACCGCATACTGCTTGACCATGCATGGGGGAGGGAAAGTTGCACCATTGCCGACATCAAAGCATACAAAAGCAAAACAAAGTCAGTGTCAACGTCGCAAATTCTGTTCAGCGACTACCCCACCGACAAAGCGCGCATAGTAATGACGGAAATGGCTCTTACCATGTGTCAGGAACTAATGCGCCGCAAAGTGATTGCTAAAAACGTGGGCATTTACATCGGCTACAGCAAAGACGTAATACCCGCGACGGGCGGCACCACCCACATGGCTCAGGCAACCAACGCCTACTCCCTTGCAAAAGAATACGTACTGCAGCTGTTTGACAAATACGCCGAACCTGGCGTGCCGATACGCAAACTTGGCATAACGTTCAGCAACCTGTCCGACGAAGCCTGCCGCGGCTACGACATATTTACAGACGAAGAGACAATCGAACGCGAACTGCGGCTGGAACACACGGTACTTGACATCAAACAGAAATTCGGCAAAAACGCGATACTGCGTGGCATCGACCTTGTTGACGGAGCGACGGCGCAGATACGCAACAAACTTATCGGGGGACACAACGGTGGCGACGAAAAATAAGGACGGCGTAGTACTTGACGAAGAACTTAATCGTGCGGCGCAATTTTTGCCGTTTGACGCGCTGAAAGGGCTGAGCGAGGAACTGCGCAAACGCGAAGAACGACACACTCGCGTTGAA
>DPQS01000035.1:17853-71341 GCA_003537755.1 Clostridiales bacterium
CACTCGCGTTGAAAAGGTCGAACTTTCCGAAGAGGAAACGGCAGACCTTAACGAAAAACTTTGCCTGCTTACGGGCGGTGACCGCACGGAAATAACATTTTACTACAAGGGGCACTACCTGACGATTGAGGGCGACGTTGTAAAAATGGTGCCGCAAATGCACTACCTGACGATCGGACAGACAAAGATTCCTTTCGACGATATACGCTCGATAAAGATATTGTGAAGACACGGCATCAACATTGTTTTCACTTCAAAATTTTGGTTGCAAAATAAGTTTTAACACACTAATCAATGGTCATAATGTGACGAAAAACTTAATACGTATGTAAAATTTACTTACATTTCAACAAAAAAAATGCGCTCGACGAAATACATCGCCGAACGCATTTTTTTGTTGCGACTTATTATCTTTGACAAAACAAAACTTTGCTTATTTTGCCTGGTATCCGAAGATGTCACCAACCGTATTTTTACCAGTCGGTTTACCAAAGTTGGCACAATCGGTAATCGTCGTGTCGGCGGATATTCCGCCTGCGATACCGCCTACGTTTGACACACCGGCAATGTCGCCGTAGTTGTTGCTGTTGCTGATAGCCGAGCCGGAAACACCCCAACCGACAATGCCCGCCTGTCCTTTTGTATTGCCGCCGCATTCAATGTCACCGTAGTTGTTGCATCCTTTTACAGTAACAGTCGTAGCGTGTCCGACAATACCACCTACGTAACTCGAAGCCGTCGTAGACACCGCGCCGTAGTTGTTGCTGTTTTCCACCGTCATGATACCTGTGCAACCGCCCACTACGCCGCCTACGCCGTTATCCGTCGAGGAAATCGTACCGTAGTTTGCGCTGTTTTTAACGACTGTGGCAACTGTTTTACCCTTGGTATTTGCTTGTCCAAGCACACCGCCCGTATACTTGCCTCCGTTTACCGCGCCGTAGTTAACGCAACCGTCGAGAGTGCCCGAAATATCGTAGCCGAGAACACCGCCAACAAACTGTCCGCCGCCTGTCATATCGCCGTAGTTTACAAGTCCGCTAAGGGTAGCCGAAGCGGAAATACCTATTATTCCTCCGCTGTAACTTGCCGCTCTACTGTCTTTCGCGACAACGACCGTAGCATAGTTTGCAACGTTGCTTATTTTAGCCTTGCTTATGGTATACGCAAGTGCGCCTGCTCTGTGCGTGCCGTTTACGCTTCCTGTCAGAACAAGGTTTGAAACGGTGCCGCTTATCCCCTCAAACAATCCGACACCGACACCGGAGGTAATACTCAACTTTATCGTGTAACCATTACCGTCAAAGTTGCCTGCGAAGAATTTCCACTCGGACGAGCTCGTCAGGTTTCCGCGATTGCAAATCGGCGTCCATTCATGCGCGGACAGGTCAATACTTGCGCCAAGTTTGAAATAAAGTCCGCTTCCGAAAGTCGCACCCTTGGATTGCTGCGACAAATACGCCAGTTGCGCGCCCGTCCTGATGATGTACGGATCTTCGGCGGTACCTGTGCCGCTTTCGTAAGCGGTTGCAACAGTGCCGTCCCACTTGTCGGCGGCTTTGTAAGTGACAGTCACGGTCGTATTTTCCGTAAGTCTGCCGCTAACCCACATTTTGTCGGGCAAGTAGCCGTCCTTTTCCGCTGTAATGGTCGTAGTTTCACCGATGGCGGTATCTTTGCCGTAAACCGTGTACTTGTCAAGCAGAAGCGTTTTGTCGGCAATTGCTTCGTCGCTGCCGTCCACAACGTACTTGATTGTCAGCGTGTACTGCTTGATTTGCGCCGTAAACTTGGCGTAAATGTCGGTATTTGCCGTAATTGTTACACTGTCCAGCGCAACAACGTCGCCGCCGTCGGTCAGGCTCCAACCCTCGAATGTGTAGTTGTAGTCCTCGTCGCTGTAATTGCCAACCGCTTCGCCGCCGTACACGGGTGCCTGGTTGTACATGACCTTGCTTGTACTTGTTGTACCCTTTACGTGCCACGTTACGGTAAATTCACGCGGGGTAGCCGTAAACACTGCGTAGTACACAACGCCGTCGGCGGTAATGCTTTCCTTGGCAAGGTCAACAACGTCCGTAGAGTCGGCACTCTTAGCCCAACCCTTAAACGTGTAGTTGTAGGTGTCGTCGGATGCCTTTTCGGGTGTTTCGCCGCCAAACACAGGCGCAGCGCCGCTTGCGACAAGGCTGTTTTGCAGTTCCGTGCTTCCGCTGACGAACTTAACTGCAAAGTGCGTGCGGACTTCGGTAAACACTGCGTAATATGTAGTTGCTTCGGCGGTAATTTTTTCGCTGCTCAAATCCACTACCGCGCCGTTTTCCGTCTTTGCCCAGCCTGCAAATTCGTAGCGAGCAATGTCCGTAGCCGCCTTTGTCGGGTCGGCATGTGCAGGCGCAGCATTGTAGGCAACTTCCGTTTGTTCCGTCTTGCCGTCAATCTTCCAGTACACCTTGTACATGCGCGTGTTTGCGGTAAACACTGCGTAATACACAACGCCGTCGGCGGTTATGCTTTCCTTGGCAAGGTCAACAACTTCCGTAGAGTCTTTGGACTTCGCCCAACCCTTAAACGTGTACACTTCCGCTTCGGTCATTGCCTTTTCGGGTGTTTCGCCGCCAAACACAGGCGCCGCGCCGCTTGCAACAAGGCTGTTTTGCAGTTCCGTGCTTCCGCTGACGAACTTAACTGCAAAGTGCGTGCGGACTTCGGTAAACACTGCGTAATACGTAACGTCGGCAACCACTTTTTCGTCGGCGATGGTTACAACTTTACCATCTTCCGTCTTTGCCCAACCGGCAAATTCGTAGCGAGCAATGTCCGTAGCCGCTTTCGTGGGAGTTGCCTTGTCGTACACGGGTGCGCCGTTGTAGGCAACCTGCGACTTTGTTTCGACGCCGCTGACGTTCCATGTAACGTCGTACATGACGGCAGTGCCGCTAAACACGGCGTAGTAGGTAACTTCGCCCGTCACGGTAGCGTTTGCAATGTCAACCGCTTTGCCGTCCGCCGCCGTTGCCCAGCCGACAAAGGTGTAACTTTCCGCCGCGGTCGCCGCCTTTTCGGGCATTGCGCCCTTGTAGGAAATCGCCGCGCCGTAAGCCAGCGTTTCATTTTGCAGTTCCGTTTCGCCGTTTACAAACCTGACTGCGTAACTGCGCTTTGCCGAAGTGTAACGTGCCTTGTAAGTTGCGTTTGCCGTTGCGGCAGGCAGCTCCGTCAGTGCAACGCCGTTTTCATCCGTCCACCCTGCAAAGGTGTACTCGAATTCCGCCGTCGAAGCCTTGGCAGGCGTTTTGCCGCCGTACGCTACTTTGCCGTTTTCCTCTACGGAAACGGTAGCAAGTTCCGTGCCGTCGTCGTTGACAAATCTGATGTCGTACTTTGTCGGTTCCTTAGCGCATGCGCACAGCGCAAGACACAACGCCGCCACAACCGCCAACACGACAACAATCGTTTTGTTTTTCATTGTTCTTCTCCTTATATTAACGTTTTTCAACGCTTGATTACTTTAACAAAATTTTGCAAGCGCAACAATGCGCCGACTGCCGATGTCAGCCGAGCTTTGCCGCAAGTCCGCGTTCGGTGTTACCTTCGGCAATGCTCGTGTCGGTAAGTTGTCCGCAAATCTGTCCGACGGTGGCTCTGCCTGCGACAATGCCGCCGTTTACGCATCCGCCGACATAACCGTAGCCGTAGTTGCTGCCTGCAATGCCGCCCACATGTACGCCGCCGCGGGAAGTGACGTTTCCGCCGTTTGTGCATGCGGAAATCTTTCCGCCGTTGTTTGCGCCGACAACGCCGCCGACAAAATTATTTAGTGCCGTCACGTTGCCGTAGTTTGTGCAATCGGCAGCCGCAGGACAAACAAGCGTACCGTCAACGGTAGTCGCCTTGGCACTTCCGCAAATACCGCCTGCCGCCGCCGTAGCACTGCCGCTCGCATTTGTAACGTCGCCGTAATTGGCGCAGTTCCGCACGCCGATTGATTTTGTTTCGACTTCCAGTTTGCCGCAAATGCCACCGGTGGAAGTCCCTTTGCCGTACACGTTGCCACGATTTGTGCAGTCCGTCACGTCAACGTCGCTTGCCGCGCCGCAAATGCCGCCTACATACGTAACGCCGCTGACGTAACCGTCGTTTGTACAACGGGCAGTTACCAAAGAGCGCGACCAACCGACCACGCCGCCGACATAATTGCCGCCGTCCACCCGTCCGAAGTTGGCGCAATCCGACAGTTTGCCGCCGATTGCCGACTTTTCGTCAAAGCCTACCACGCCGCCGACTCCGTTTGCCGTAGCCGAAACAATGCCGTAGTTGGCGCAACCTGCAATGTCCGCAGTCGCGTTTGCCGTAACGTAGCCGACAACGCCACCCGTCCAACGGTAAGCCGACACTTTGCCGTAGTTTGAGCAATTTTTTACGCTGTTTGCGCCGGTGCCGGTTTGCACAAGTCCCACTATGCCGCCAACCTGACTGCCGCTGTTGGAATTTGTTGTGCAGACAACGTTGCCGTAGCTGACGGAATTACTTATTGCAAATCCGCTGTGCGCCATACCTACAAGTCCGCCGACGTATGCCCCCGTAGACGAAGCCGCCGTTGCCGTGATGTCAACGTAGGCTTGCACGTTGTCGATTGTGCCGCCTTTCAACACGTAGCACACCGCGCCAAGCCTGTTTTGCGCCGTGATTTGTCCGCAGACGGTCAGGTTTGCCACTCTGCCGCTTACGCCGCCGAACAGTCCAAGCCCTGCCGTCTTGTATTTTGTGTCGACTTTCAGGTTGTAAATCGTGTGTCCGTTGCCGTCGAAATCGCCCAGGAAGTAGTTCCAACTTGCACCTTTTGCCGCACAAATCGGTTTCCAGCTGATGTTTGCAAGGTCGATGTCGGCGGTCAGTTTATAGTAAACGCCGCTGCCGTAGTTCTTTTGAAAACTTTGTTCGGCAATGTACGCCAGATCCGCGCCGCTCGCCACCAGATACGGGTTGGTTTTGCTGCCTGCCGCGACGTTTCCGTCTGCCGCGCAGGAAAGTGATTCGGACACGCTTCCGTCCCACACGACCGTCGACTTGTAGCCGACGTATATCGTCACGTCGCCCGTGACAACGCCGCTGACATAGAGCTTGTCGGGGTACTTGCCGCTGACCGACGGTGACGTTACGTAAAAGTTGTCGCCGTAGTACAGTTTGTCAACGTAACTTGCCACGCCATTGCCGTAGTTTACCGTAAGGGTGTATTTTCGCACGGTTGCCTTGTACACCGCGCGGTAGACTGCGTTTGTCGTCGCTTGCGGCAGCGTCGTGTATGTGCGCACGCCGTCCGTCCAGCCGTCGAAAGAGTAATCGTATTTTTCCGTCGAAGCGCGTGCGACACTGCCGTCAAAAACAGGTACACTGCCGTATCCGGCAACGACTTCGGCAAGCAACGTTCCGTCGTAGTCGCAAAAACGCACTTTGTAGGTGTTTATTACTTCCTCGAACAATGCCGTATACGTCACGTCGCTGTTGCCAAGCACGGGAAGAGTTTCGCCTGCCGCGTATTTTGCGCCGTCCTCGCCCTGCCAGCCGACAAACATGAAGGTCGAGTGTTCCGCCGCCTTTTTGTACGGCGTTCCGAAAAATCTCGGCGAAGTACCCGTCGGGAAAGCAAGGGTCAATTGCTCACTTTCCACCGCAAATGTTACGTTGACGGTCGTCACGTCCTCGCCGCCCGTGGTTTGCAGTTTCGCCGAATAGGTCGTGTCGGCATAAGTTGCCGCAAATGGTTTGTCCCAACCGACGATTTTGTATGTTTTGCCGTCGTATTCTATCGTCGTCGCGCCGCCGTACACAGGCACCTCGCCTGCCGTAACGGTTACCTTTGTAAGATTGCCAAGCACACTGAAAGTAACGGTATACGTGCGTTTCTGCGACGAGTAAGCCGCCGTAAACACCGTGTTTGCCGTAACAGCAGGCAATTCGTCGGCGTAAGTCTGTCCGTCTCGCCCCTGCCAGCCGACAAACGCGTACTCGTGGGTTTCGTCCGACGGTCTTAACGGCATTTTGCCACCGTAAACAGGCGCGTTGCCGCTTTTTGTAGTTACTATTTCCAGCAGCGTGCCGTCGTAGTCCACAAAGTTGACGGTAACGACAGACGGTTTTTCTTCGGGTTTGTTTGTCGTGCACGCCGCAAACATCAAAACTAAGCACATACACAATGCCACAACCGTAAAAATTTTTGTTTTTCTAATCATTTTGCACCGTTATTTATTTAGACTTTACAGGCGCATGCCCGTCACTTTGCCGAAAGGTCGGTAAACGTCCAACTTCTGACATTAACCTGCATGTTGAAACAGAACAGTCCCACCACGCACGGCGACGAACCGCAATCCACGTCGGTTTCGATTACCGTGCTGCCGTTTATTTTGCAACACAGCGTATTGCCCGTCTTGCGCACAGTCATTGTTACGTAGTTGCCCTTTGTGTAGGTTGTGCCTGCCGCCATTGTGCCGGTGGATACGCTGTTCCACAGGTAGTCGTTGCCGCTTTTTTGCACCAAACCCACAACAAGACTGTCAAGACTGCTTGTCGCGTCGATGTAGAAGTACATGTTGCGTTCGCTGCCGTGCACGGTAAGTCCCATTTTCGGCCACGAGTCGCCGTTGTAAATGCCGTATGTCGTCATTTCCGCAGTGTACTCGAAGTCCGTCGCAGCCTTGCCGCGCAGGAAGGTTTCCTGTATGCCGCCGACGTTAAGCCCCACGGTGCTTGCCGTTTCGTCCCAGTCGCAGGTGGACACAAACAGTCCGTTATCGCCCCAGTTGCCGTCCTTTTCGGTATATTTGCCGCTAAGGACAAGTATGCGTTTGCCAAGCAGTCTGTAACCGTCGTCGGACAATCTGCCCACACCCGCGTACAGCGACCTGCACACTTCTCCTTGCCCGTACAAATCCGAACATACGTCGATGTAGTCGGCGTTTATGCTTGCGGCGTAGTCGGCAACCATGCCGTTGAAAGCCGCAATTGCCGCGTTGTCCGTCCTGACGCTTGTCAGCGGAATTTGCGAAACAAACGTAAGTTTTGCCTGCGGTAGTTTGTCGCGAAGCGCGGCGGTAAACTCTGTCACGCGACCGAACGCCTGCAATACTCCCACTTCGGCAATGTCCTCCGCGCCGCCGCAAAAATACACGTTGTTTGCGCTTATTGAGCCTACTTCGCCGATGTTGTCAATCCAATGTTTTATGCTTGCGCCGTCCTTGGCAACGGAAACGCAGTCGCCAAGTTTGTCCAACGAGGAAGCAAACGAAGTCCAGTTGGTTGTATCGAACAAGCCATTGCCGACAAACAGGTAGTCTGCCGAGTCGGGTTTGTTGTCCAATACTATTCCGTCATTCGTCACCAGAAAGTGAGTTTGCGGACTGTTCCACAAACAGCCGTTTACACCGCAACTTGCCCAAGTGCTGTTTATACCGTTTACGGCATTGCGCATTGCGACTGCCAACGTAACGTTGTCGCGAGCCGCATTTGCCGATGTGCCTATTGCGCCGTAGGGAATGGTCATTTCGACGTTGTAGCCTGCGTAGCCGTCCTTAAACAGTTTCTTTTCCGTCACTTTGCAACTTACGCCTGCGCCGCCGCTTTTCCAGCCGTTGTCGTACTTTTCAAAGCGGAATTCGCCGTTTGAAGCGACAATCACCTTGTAATTACCTGCGCCCCAGTTGATGCCGTTTGTATCGGCAAAGCCAAGCACAAACTCGATGTTGTCTATGTAGGCGATGTCCCGTTGCAGACTCGTCACCGAGTACACAAGCGCGTCCTCCACGTCAACGCTCAACATAAGTCCCGTTTCGGTGTACCTTGCGTGCCAGTAACTTACGGCGTTTGTACCGCTTTGCGAAACGGCAAACACAAGGTTGGTCGGCTCGATTGCGTTTGCGTAGGTCGTAGCTATTTCCACGTCACCGGCAGGCATGGTAAATTTGTTACCGGCAAGCGGCTGTCCGTTTACCGTGTAGGAAGCCGCCTTTTTGTTGTAGCCTACGAAACTGTACAGCGTGACGGTGTCGCCCTTGTTGGCTTTTGTAAGGCTTGCCACGGTAACGCCGTCAGTGCCGTCGTTGTTGCAGGTAATCGTGTAGCCGCCGTTTGCCGCGTAAGTTACAAGCAGTTTCACGTCGCAACAAGGCATTACGAAATCGCTACCGACAATGGTTTCGCCGTTGACGTACACTTTGTCCACGACGTAGCCTTCGTTTGCGCTTGCCGTAAACGTTACTTTGTCACCGCATACGGCAAATTCGTCAACAACCACGTTGCCGTAGTCCGATTGCGCGTTTATACGAAGCGTCTGTACTTCCTCGCCCTGACAGCCGACAAGACAGGTTGCCGCGGCAAACACGAGAACCGCGCACAAAATCAATAAATGATATCTTTTCATTTCAACCGCCTTTTTACTGCGACAAAGTACACCGTTGCTGCCGCGACGATTACCGCCGCAACGCACACAAAGGCAACTGCCGCAACATTTGTCGCGTTGTTGTCCGCATTTGTTGCAATTTCGCCTTTGCTTACGACCTGCCGCAGTACGTCGGCGCGGCTTACCGATTTAATGCCGTTTTTAACGCCGTCGGGGAAGTAAGTTTTGCTGACGATGTTTGTATTCTGACTGAAGTCCCACACGTACTGATTCTGGTAATTGTACAGTTTGTTGTTGCCGCTGTTGCTCTTCTGGATGGAACTTGCGTAATTGATGTAGCACTGCATGTTGCGCTCGTCGAAACCGAACAGCCCCACAAGCCCTTCGAGCGCTTCGTTTTGCAACACTGCCTGCATGTTGAGCAGGAAACAGCCCACCACGTTGCCGTTGTCGCCGACATATTCGCGAAGTACCACATCGTCGCAAGTTACATGTCCGCACACCACCATGAAGATGTTGGGGTACTTTTTAAGCCACTTGTTCCACATGTCCTCGGGGTCGTTGATTGTGATTGCCGTATTGCTTGCCCAGCCGTAGTCGCTCGGGGCGAATGAGCCGGGGCAGATAAAGTTGCTGTCGGGGTTAAGGAAACCGTGCGTAATTGCCACAACGCGACGATCGGGGTACCGCTCGGTAATCTCGCAGCACCACTGCAACACCTCGTCCGACGGTCCGAAGTCCAGACCGAACACAAGGTAGTCCACGCCGCCGTAGGTTGCAAGGTAGTAACTGTTGACAATGCTGTCGTCGGAGAAACTACCGCCCCATTCCGTCCACTGCTTGTACCTGTCTATCGGAAAAACTTCGTTGTACAGCGTGACGGAATGGTCGATTTTGCACTCGTTGTCGTAGTCGTGGTTACCGGGGATGGCAACGTAAGTTATGCCTGCTTCATTTCGAAGTCGCTCGAACAACGCCGCAACCACAGGGTACTGATTGCCCCACACGCCGCCGTGATTGCTGTAGCCGTCGGTGATGTCGCCCGTTGCGAACGTCGCGACGATTTTTTTACTTTCGGCGTTGTTTATGACGTAATCGAAGGGGTAGCGCAATGCGCTTTGGTAATGGTTGTTTAGCAGTTGCAGGTCCGGAAGCACCGCAAAGGTGTAATCCTGCGTTTCAAAGGTTTCGCCTTCGAAAAAGTAGTCGTTTGTGGCAAGACAGGCGTCGTTGCCGAACATCGAAGTATCCTTGGCGACAAGCACCGTCGTGCCGTATTTTTCGGCAATGCCTGCAAGCGAAAACTCGGCGTTGAACATCAGATTGTCGCGCGTGCGGTAACTTATCGAGCCTTGCTCGGCGTAGTCTTTGCCCACTTCCGCCGCAGACAGCGCGCGGGAGTAAACCGTAACTTGCCTGATAAAGCCTTTGAAGGGGCGTTTGGGAATGTCCGCGTACCAGTCGCCGCCAACACAGTGCGCACGCTGGAATTGCCACACGTCGGCACCTGCGCCGCAACTGACTTCCTGTGCAAGTTTGCCGTCAACGTACAGCGCAAACACGCCGCGTTCGGCATAGCGCACAACGGCAACGTGGGTGTATCTGCCGTTTCGTAGGTCCACCTTGTCAAAGGAAAAATTCTTTTCGTAACTGTTCCAGTTGACGGTAAGGTTACCTTGCGAGTTTACCGCATAGGCAACCATGGGCGTGCGTTCCTTCATTTCGTTGCTGAGTATGTTGCCGATGTCGCCAGTTTGGTCGGTTTCTACTTTTATCACAGCCTCAAAGGTATTTGGCGTTTCGGAAAAGCGTTCGCTCAGGGCGTACTTGATTATGCCGCTGCGGAAGTCCACACCGCCGCCGCTTGCCGCATTGGCGTACACCGCGGCTAAGGGCGTTGCCATGACTACGAGCAGCAACACGCAACACAGCACAACCGTAAGATTTTTACTTTTAGTTTTCATTTCCGTCTTCCTTCCTTCTGAAAACTATTGCCGCAGCAAATGCAACCGATATGCCGCCTACCACCGCAACTGTAAGCGCGTTGTTGTACTCGGCAAGGTTGTTCATGGCTTCGGTAAGTTTCGCGTTTGCACTGTCCACGTCGGATTGCGCGCTTTGCTCGGTAAGGTGTTTCGCCGCAAAGTAACTTTCCATAAACAGTACCTTTGTTGTCTTGGTGTAACTTTTGCCGTTTGTCATTGTTTCTTCGGCGCGCGCAAGCGTTTCGTAAAGTGCAGTCAGGTCGGCTTTTGCCGTTGCGCCGTTTATTGCGGAACTGACGGCTTCAATTGCTTCGTCCATGCGCCGTTGACTTGCAAATTTGTCAAGTTTGTTTGCGTCGTAAATTGCGCTATCTATGTTTTTGAGCGAAGTTTTGTTGTAGTTGCCAAGTTGGCTCAGCGCGGTCAGGCGCGACAGTTCCGCCGAAAAGGAAGCGTAATCGCCTGCCGTCGTGCACACGCTTGCCACCTGTCCGACAAACAAATTGTCAATGTGCACCGCGTTTGCCGACAGGTTTACAAGGTCCACGCGCGACAGCGGTCTGCCGTCATATTTTGCGTAGGTTACAAAGCACTTGTAGCCGTTGTCCGTTTGTTGCCACGTTGCCGCGACGTTGTCCGTCTGCACGTTTTGTCCGACGGTAATTTCTGCCGCGCCGCCGCCGCGCCCGTCAAACAACAGTTTTATTTTGTCGCCGACGTTTGCCGCAATGTCAAAGGTCAGGTCATACACGCCGCTTGTCGCATTTTTGCCGTACAGCACGCCGAAGGTGCCGCCCGCGGGCATCAACATTTCGTAGTTTGTACCCGAAACAAAGTTTACCGCCGACATTTTGCCGTAGTTGGCGTTGAACGTAAGGGACGGACACATCGGATTTTCGCCGCCAGTGACAAAGCCATGCAGCGCGCTTTCCCAGGTGCCGTTGTCGCATGCGTAGTTTTTGCCGCTCGGTTGGTCACTTACGTACATATTGTCGATGTCGATGTAAGTGCCGCTTGAAAAACTTGCCGCCGTCTGCGAGTAAAAAATCAATTCCATAAACGCAGTGGAACTGATGTTGGTCTGCAACACGCAACTTATGCTTTGCCACGTCGGGTCACAAGGCTCGTTTACGACAAGGTTGTCCAGCGTAAATTTGCCGCTGTTGTTCAGCGTACTGCGACGAGTGCTCATTTCCAGAACGATGTCGCTGTCGTCCATTTTGCGCAAGGTGTCGCCATCGACGTACAGCCTGTAATTAAATTTGACGTAAATGTTTGTCGTCTTGGGGATGTTGCCGCTGCCGCCCGTTTCGTTGTCGGCAAAGGGCATACGCACAAGCGGATTACTTTTTGTCGCGTCGAAATTGCCTATGCGCAGAAACGCGTTTGCGTTTTGACTGTCGTACACCACAAACTGACTGCCGCTTGCCGCGTCGGTGTACAGGCTGTCGCTTTTTGCGGAAGGCAACGAACGCGCGCCGCCGTACAGGTCAAAGTTGACGCTGAGACCGTTGTCGTAAACGGTGTTTACACGGTAGGAAATCTTGCCCGAAGCAAGCGTCAACGCCTTGGCTGCGGCAATCGCTTCGTCCGTCAGCGCGTAGTCGGTGTCTAGGGCGTCGCTTGCCGAAACCTTTGCGCCGTCAAATCCGCCGCCAATGCACAACTCTTTGCCGCCCGAAACAACGGAAACGTTGTCCACGTCAAAGCAGGTTCTGCCCGTGGCGTAGTCGGAAGCCGATGCAAAATAAAACTCGACGACGACGTAAGCAGAACTGAGCGCGTCATCGGTCGTCAAAGAAACGTCCAGCGTTTGCCACGAAAAATGACCGTTGACGTTTGCGGTAAGGTCGGCATATGTAAACTGTCTGCAACCGCCGCGGAAACTTACGCTGCAGACAACGCTATCTTCGGCGTAGTTTGGCTCGCCCTCGTACAAGCGGTAATTAAGGCTTACCGTTACGGTATTTGCCGCAGCGGGACTGCAAGCGACAGCCAGCGCAGTGTAATCGCACAGATACGAACCGTCGAAGTTTGCCATGCGCACAAATTTGTTGCCGCACGGCATTTCCAGCGCGTACCTGACGGCAGAACAGCCGTCGTTTGCGACATACATCGGTTGAAACGCCGCACTGCCCGCACCGACAGGCAACTTTTCGCCGAGATATATTTGCGTTCGTTCGGTGGCAAAAGCCGTCACCGCGCCAAAGCAGGTAAGCGCAAAACAAACGCACAGCACAATGGGAAGTAACCTTTTCACTTGCTCTCCTTTTTCGTTTCGGTTGATAAATACCGAAAGCGTTTTGGTTTTGTTTTCGGTTGATAAATCGTGCACTGCCGTTTTGTCCCGATTTAAGACATTTTTGCCGAATTTTGTCCCGATTTTAATATTAAAATATATCTAAATAATATTTGCTCGGCTGAACACCGTTTGTAAAATTGGCAAAACGGCACTTTTCAAGTGTATTTTAGCATACTTCAAGGCAAAAATAAATATCTCGGCGCAAAAAACAAATAACAACCTTTTACATCAAACAGTTGACGATTACTCAACCGATAACGGCAAATTGCTTGACTTTTTTCGACGCTGTTGGTACTATTTTGAAAAGGTAACAAACGCTCCGTTTCGGACAAAACAGACAGGACGATTTTTTGTAAAGGTGAAACCATGGCAAAGGACAAACACAACGCGAATATTAAAAAGGAATGGACAATTTCCGTACTGGACAGCGACAACTACGGGGAAATCGAGCGTATTTGCAAGGCTCTCGGGTCACAAATACGCCTTAATCTCATCAAACAACTTACCTACAAGCCGATGACGGTGGTCGAACTTGCCAAACTTAACAAAGTTACAAATTCCACCATTCTGTTTCACCTGGATTTGCTGACGGCTGCAGGCGTTGTGGAAAGCCGTTATCTGCCTGGGATAAAAGGCAAAGCGCAGGTTTTTTTTACCAACTTTACCAAAATCGCGTTTTCGAGGGTTGCCGACGAAAAGGACAGAACGATGTTTTTCAGACAGGAAATACCCGTCGGCGATTACATCGACGTAAAGGGCGCGAACTTCGGTTTTGCCACAAGCACGCAAAGTTACCTTTTTACCGACAGCGAGGCCTATTCTCAGCCGCGCCACGAAGCGTTGCTGCTGTGGACGCCGTGTGGCAAAGTGACCTACGGAGTGGACAACAAGTTTTGCCTTGGCGGCAACACGGTGGAGGAAATCGGCTTTTCGATGGAAATCTGTTCGGAAACGTCCTTTTACCGCAACGACTGGAAAAGCGACATTACCTTTGCAATAAACGGCGTGGACATTGCCACATACACCTCTCCCGGGGACTTCGGCGGTATACGCGGCAGACTAAACCCCGACTGGTGGGCAAACGAAAACTCGCAATACGGCACACTTGTCAACGTTACGGTGACAAGCACGGGTACGGCAATAAACAACACCGCCGTAAGCAAAGTGAACCTCAGGGACCTGCGACTTGATAAGGACAACCGCCTGACCCTCACCGTGTACAACAAGCAAGGCTCGAAGCACCTCGGCGGCTTCAACATCTTCGGTCGAGGCTTCGGCAACCACGAACAGGACATCGTTTTTACGGCAAAATACACCGCTGCCCAAACGGAAAACAAACAAAAAACACCTATCGGCTGATCGGTATACGCCACTCGGACGCATGTAAATAAAATCAAAGCGACAAACAATCGATATACAAAAAAAGCACCTTGACAGCAAAACCGCTTTCAAGGTGCATTTTAATTATGTTTATCGGATCGGCAAAAAATCATCGGTAATTACTTTGCCGCAAAGGTTACTTTTATCGTTGTTCCCATGCCAAGGTGCGATTTCAACTCGATGTCCGCGCCATACAGTGAGGCAATGTGCTTGACGATGGCAAGTCCCAGTCCGGTGCCGCCGGTTTCGCGGCTGCGGGAGGCGTTGACCCTGTAAAACCGCTCAAACACGTGCGCCTGGTGTTCCTCCGAAATGCCAATGCCCGTGTCGGCAACCGTTACAGACGTCTTTTCGCCGTCGTCGCTTTGCGCCACTTCCACGCGCACGTTTCCGCCCTCCTTGTTGTAGCGAATGGCGTTTTCCACAAGGTTTTTGACAATGGTACGCGCGTGTTCGCCGCCCACAATCGCACTGCCCTCGCCCGAGACGTTTACCGTCACGTTACGCTCTGCCGCAAACTGCGACAGGCTGCTCTGCACGTCCCTGCACACTTCGGCAAGGTCGGTCTGTTCGCGCACGGGATCGGTGGACACTTCCAGCCGCGACAGGGCAAGCATGTCGTCGATAAGGTTGGTAAGGCGCATTGCCTCGCGGTCGATTTTTTGGGAAAGTTGCCGTACGCTGTCCTGATCGGTGGTCATTGCAACCACGTCGTTGAAGCCCTTGACGGCGGTAAGCGGCGTTTTCAGTTCATGACTGGCGTTGGCAAAAAACTCGCTCCGCGTGCGCTCGGCGTCCCTGACGGAATTGATGTTTGTCTGCAAAGTGCCGCTGACGACGTTTATCTGTTTTACAAGTTCGTCGATTTCCGCGTCGCCGTACTTTGTGGGAATCTCGGCATAGTCACCGTTGTTTACCGCAACCAGCATATCCTTGACGTCCCTTATCGGGCGCACCAGACCGCCGGTGATAAGTATACTTGCTACGTAACTTACAAGCAGTGCGGCAAGCAGTATCCACACAAGCGTAGGCACTGTTTTTGCCACGTACCCTTCGACGGTATCTACGGGTATTGCCACACGCACACACACAACGCCGTCGGCTGTTTCCGTTGTTTCGGCGTAGTAAATCATGTCCTTTCCGAGAGTGCTGCTGTAACGCACTTCCACCTGCGGATTGCCGCCGAACGCCGCCGCGACTTCGGGACGACTGAGGTGACTGTCCTCGATATTGTCCTTGTCGCTGTCAAACAGCACTTTGCCGCCGACGTCGATAATGGTCAGACGAACATCGTCCGGCACGCCCATGTTTATACCGCTTTCGCCGGTTGAACCCTTGTAAGCGGACGCATAAACCTTGGTTAATGTGACAACCTGTTGTTCCGCCTCCTCGTAATGCGAATTGCGGTTTACGGAAATACCTGCGACAAACACCACGCACAGCGCGACAGTGATAAGTATTAAGTTGAATATTAAAATTTTCTTTTTCATAGTTTCAATCCGTCGTTGCAGATTTTTGTTTTTCATTGCCGACGTCAGTCGAACAAATATCCGACTCCTCGAACGGTGTTTATTTTACATGCGGAATTTACAAGCAATTTACGCAGTTCGGCGATAAACATATCAAGCGTCCGCGTTTCGCCGTAATCTTCGCCCCACACGTCGTCAAGCAGTTTGTTGCGTTCCACCACTTTACCTGCGTTTTTCACCAGCAGATGCAGCAATTCGTACTGCTTGAGAGTAAGCGTTGCTACATTGCCACAAACCGTCACAACGTGTTTTTCGTCGTCTACAACAACGTCCTTATGTTGCAAAATTTTTGATACGTGTGCACTTTTTCGCAACTTGGCATTGATTCGGGCGACAAGTTCCAGCACGCCGAAAGGCTTGCTTATGTAGTCGTCTGCGCCAAGATTAAGTCCGCGTACCTTGTCTATTTCTTCCGTCTTTGCCGAAACCATAATCACGGGGATGTCTGCCGTACGCGGCTCGGCGCGAAGTTTGGCAAGTATCTCGTAGCCGTCCATTCCGTCCAGCATGATGTCCAGTATTACAAGGTCGGGAAGTCGTTGACTGACTGCGGCAAACAGATTACCCGCGCCGTCGAAACACGCCACTTCAAAGCCTGCTGCCTGCAAAGCATAGGAATACACTTCCCTGATGGACGGTTCGTCGTCCACGGCATAAATTAACTTGCGCTCCTGACTCATAGTGCCTCCGCAAAATAGTACGATATATTTCAACCCGGGTTGTGTACGCCCGTAACCGAGTACTCCGTCCATTCGCCTATGTTGACGGCGTGGTCGCCGATACGTTCAAGATACTTGGCAATCATCATAAACAATATTGCCTGGTCGGCGTTGTCGGGGTTTTGTCTGATAAGTTCCACAAGGTCGCACTTGACAGTTTCAAACAGTTCGTCCACCTTGTCGTCACGCTTGTCCAGTCCGCGGGCAGTAACAAGGTCGCGCTTGATGTAGCTCGTCACGGCGTCCAGCACCATTGCAATTACCAGACGACTCATTTCCTCGATGTGTTTGGGTTCCTTGATAAAGTCTTCCGCGCCGAACTGCAACGAGATTTCCGAAATGTCCGCCGCCTGGTCGGCGATACGTTCGAGGTCGGTAATCATTTTTAGCGCGGCGGAAACCTCGCGGAAGTCACCTGCAAAGGGGTGTTCGAGAAGCAGAATGTTCAGACAGTCCTGCTCGATGTCGCGTTCCATGGCGTCGATTTTCGTATCGTCGGCAATCACGCTTTTTGCAAGCGCGACGTCGCGGTTTTTGAGCGCGCTGACGGACAACTCGATTGCGCGTTCGGTGGCGTGACACATTTCGATAAGTTTGTCAAAGACTTGTTTCAGTTCCGCTTCGTACTTGTTTCTTATACTCATTGTAAACCAATTTGCTCCTTTTTACAATAGTTTTAACGCAAAAACGGCTCAACCGAACCGACCCGTGATGTAATTTTCCGTGCGCTTGTCGGCGGGCGAGCCGAAAATCTGCGTCGTGTCGCCGTATTCCACCAGTTCACCTAGCAGGAAGAAAGCCGTTTTGTCGGCAACGCGCGTTGCCTGTTGCATGTTGTGCGTAACGATTACTATCGTAAGCGACTTTTTCAATTCCTCGATTAGTTCCTCTATCTTGCCTGTCGAGATCGGGTCGAGTGCCGACGTCGGCTCGTCCATAAGCAGTATTTCGGGGTTGGCGGCAAGCGAACGCGCGATACACAGACGTTGCTGTTGTCCGCCGCTCATGCCGAGAGCCGTCTTTTTGAGGCGGTCTTTTACCTCGTCCCAGATGCCTGCGCGTACAAGGGACGTTTCCACGATTTCGTCAAGTTGCGCCTTTTTTGTAGTGCCGAACGCACGCGGCGCGTATGCAATGTTGTCGTAAATGCTCATCGGGAATGGGTTTGGCTTCTGAAACACCATGCCGACGCTACGGCGCAGGTCGTTGACGTCGGTGGATTTGTCGTAAATGTCCACCCCGCCGATTACGAAACTTCCCGAAACTTTGCAACCGTCCACAAGGTCGTTCATTCTGTTGAGCGTTTTGAGAAAGGTGGATTTGCCGCAACCCGACGGACCGATAAGGGCGGTTACGCTGTTTTGCGGTATTTGTATATTTATATCTTTAAGCGCGTGAAAATCGCCGTAGTACAGGTTGCAATCCTTTACGCGTATAGTTTTGTCTTGTTGAAAAATCATTGTTTAACCTCGTTTTTGCAATTGGTTCGGACAGGGTTTTGTCACCGCTCCGACTGCATTTTGTCAAGTTTTTTACCGTGTTTTGTAATCAAATTCCTGATACGTATAGTCAATTTCGTCACCACTAAGAATTTTTGCGACTTGGAGGAATGGCAAAATCAACCCCACTTTTTACGCCTCGCCGGTCTTGCGCTTTATCAGTTTGCCGAGAAGCACGGCAAGCATGTTTATTCCCAGTACAAGCACTATCAGCACCACTCCGGTTGCCGCCGCTTCGTCGGCGTAACCGAAACTTGCGAAGTAGTAAATGTCCAATGCCAGCGTCGTCCCGGGTGACAGCAGCGACACGGGCATCTTGTTGACAACCATGCCGACAGTCAGCAGCAACACCGCACTTTCCGACACGACGCGCCCGACGGCAAGTATTATTGCCGTGACAATGCCGCCGGCACAACTTGGCAACACAGCCTTGAATATCGTGCGGACTTTACCTGCGCCCAGCGCATAGGAACCTTCGCGGATACCCGCAGGCACCGACAGCAAACTTTCCTCCACCGAACGCACGATGACGGGAAGTATCATAAGGGACAACGTAATGCCACCGCCGAGCAAACTGTAACCCATTTTGAGTGCGACAACAAACACCAGATAGCCGAACAATCCGTATACAATGCTTGGTATACCTGCAAGCGTTTCGGTGGCGATGCGGATTACGCGCACGAGTTTGCTTTGGTTGTTGGTGTACTCCGCAAGGAAGATTGCCGCAAACATACCGATTGGTACGGCGATTGCAAGGGAAATTACAACAAGACTCAATGTGCCGACAAGCGCGGGCAGAATCGTCGGTCCGTCCTTGCCGTCGCCGAACAACGACGGGTTGAGGTGCGGAATACCGCTGACCAGAATGTACACCAGTATTCCGACAAGTGCCGTCATGGCGATTGCGGTCGCCACGTAACCGACATACTTAAGCACGAGACACATCACTTTACTGCGTGAAAGGTTTTTGTTTTTCATCATGCGCGCTCCTTTTTAAGCAACGACAGCGAAGCGTTGAGCAGAAATGTAAACACAAACAGCACCACGCCCGAAGCGATGAGTGCCGACACACCCTCGTCGGGCAGTTCCAATGCGCCCTGAGCGATGTTTGCCGTCAGCGTGCACATACTCTGAAACAGTCCCGTAGGCACTTCCGGGCTGTTGCCGATTACCATTACCACAGCCATCGTTTCGCCGATCGCGCGCCCTATTGCCAACACAACGCCTGCAACGATACCGCTTTTTGCGGCAGGCAGCATTACCGTGAACGTGGCTTGTTCCTTGGTTGCGCCCAGTGCCAGTGCGCCCTGGTAGTATTCCTGCGGCACGGCTTGCAAACTGTCCAGACTTACACTTACCACCGTCGGCAAAATCATGACGGACAAAACAAGCGAAGCCGCCAGTATGCCGTAGCCTACGCCGTTGGGCGACACGTAATCGCGCAGAAACGGCACGATAAAGTTGAGCCCTACCATACCGTAAATTACCGACGGTATGCCGGCAAGCAGGTTTATCATGTGTCTGACGGGCGCGACGAAACGTTTCGGGATAAATTTGTACAGCGAAATGGCGACAAACAAACCAAGCGTAATGCCGATTGCGACGGACAAACCCGTCACATACAATGAGCCGACAATCATCGGAAATATACCGTACTCGGACGGCTCGCCCATCGGGTGCCATGTAGTGCCGAACAGAAATTTGCCCAGTCCGTACTTTGCCACAAACGGTGTGCCGTTGGCAAGCAGAAACACGGTAATTACCGCAAGCGCGACTACCGAAAACACGGCGCAGGCGGCAAACAGACACTTCATTAAGTTTTCTTTTAATTTAAGTTTATTCACAAATACGTCCTTAAACAGCCTTTACTATACGCTTAAATGCCGTTTGCTGTACACAAACGGCATAGGGTTAATTAGCCATGTTACTTATTACTCTGCAATTACCTGCGACCAGACCGTCAGTTGCGTTTCGCCATCGACATTGCCGTAGATGTGCTTCAGTTGATCCTTGGTAATGTTTCTAAGCGGGTTTTGCGCATTGACAATCAGTGCGATACCGTCCATTGCAAACGCCGTAGACGTGCAACCTTCCGCTTTGCTTTGCACAAATTTTTCGCTAATCATACCGAACGGGCTTACGTCGTTTTGCGCATCCTTGTAACCCTGTGACGAACCTGTACCGCCGACTGTAACCTTTACTTTGCCTTGCAGCGATTCAAACTTTTCCGCAAGTTTGTTCATGACGGGTTGGCAGGAAGTGCTGCCGGTAAGGGCGATTGAACCTTCCAATGTTTCGTCAGCAACGTACGCAGGAGCGTTGTCAACGCTTGCCGTGTAACCTTCCGCAGCGACGATTGCCTGTCCTTCCGCGCTAAGCAGGAAGTCGTAGTAAGCCTTGTACAGTTTGTTTTTCAAAGTGTCTGCCTTGTACACCACCGACAGCGGACGAGAGATGGGGTAGCTGCCGTCCTTGATTGTAGCGGCACTGGGTGCAACGCCGTCAACGGTAAGTACTGTTACGTCCTTTGCGCCGAGCACATATCCAAGGCTGTCGAAAGCGATGGAATACTTGTTTGTCTGAACGCCGGACAACACTGCCGCGGTGTCGCTTGCCTTGATTACGCCGGAAACGTCCGCCTTGCCTTTGAGACCGATAATTTCCATAAACGCCGTTTTTGTTCCGCTGCCGTCCTGACGAGTGATGACGGTAATGTTTTTGGAAGCGTCAAATTCACCGCCGTTCGTGTTGCAAGCCACAAGCGCAAATACGCAAGCCGTGACAAGAACCGCAGCGGTAACAACTTTTACTAATCTTTTCATTTTTACTTTCCTCCGATCAAATCGAGTTATAAACAACCGTGCGACACTAAGCCGCATGCAGTTTGTCGAAAATTTTTGTCCGCAACCACGAACATTCCGCGCCGCACGTTGCAAACGGTAAACCGACAACGCCGTCGCACAATACCTCTGCGACTGCCGAGCGACATTGTTTGCGGAAGTTTTTCTCCCGCCCGATTTACAAGCACATTGTACACCTACGTGAAAAAACAAACACGCAATGTTGTGTAAAAGAAACGTAAAGAATGTGTAAAAAAAACAGGCTTCCTCTGCCGACGTCACCGCCGACAAATGAAACCTGTTTTTATTGTTTTATTCTGATTATTTTTCAAACGAATATCAACATTCCGTCCCGACAAACAAAAGCGCACCTTACGCCAATTGGCGTCAGGTACGCTTGTTGATTTACCTTTGATATTGTGCCGCACAAGCGTAAAAGTACTTGTGATGCCATGGCACGTTACAGACTACTTATCCGATTTTTTGCCGAGATGCAACTTCTTTGCTTCCGCTTCGGCGCGCGCCTGTGCTTCCGCTTCTTCCTGTTTGCGAACCAATTCTTCGTAGTAAGAGGGGTTGCTCATTACTTCGCTGTCGTACAGGTGGCACGCCACGAAGTGACCGTTACCCACATCCTTGAACTGCGGACAAGCAACCTTGCACGCTGCCATACACTGCTTGCAACGTGTGTGGAACTTGCACCCGGCAGGCGGATTAGCCGGTGACGGAATGTCGCCTTCCAGCACAATACGCTTAATCTTCGTATCCGGATCGGGTATGGGGATAGCCGAAAACAATGCTTTTGTGTAGGGGTGCAAGGGATTGTCGAACATCTCGCGCTTGGAGCCGTATTCCACCATGTTGCCGAGGTACATTACGCCTACGTCGTCAGAGATGTGTTCCACCACGGACAGGTCGTGCGAAATAAAGATGTAAGAAAGGTGTTCGGATTCCTGCAAATCCTTAAACAAGTTGATGATTTGCGCCTGTATCGACACGTCCAGTGCGCTGACAGGCTCGTCGCAAATTACAAGTTTGGGTTTGAGAGCAAGTGCTTTGGCAATGCAGATACGCTGACGTTGTCCGCCGCTGAATTCGTGAGGATAACGGTCAAAATAATGTGGCTGCAAACCGCACTTTGTCATGATGTCCACAACGTAATCCTTGTATTCTTCGGGCGGTACGATGTTGTGCACCTTTACCGCTTCACCCACAATCTCGCCGACGGTCATACGCGGCGACAGCGAAGAATACGGATCCTGGAATATCATCTGGAAGTTGGGGCGCAACTTACGTAAAGCCTCACCCTTCAACTTTTCGATGTGCACTCCGTCGAAGATAATCTCGCCGTCGGTCGGCTCGTACAAACGCAAAATAGTACGTCCGAGCGTGGTTTTGCCACACCCCGACTCACCTACTATGCCGATGGTCTTACCTTCCTTAAGTTTGAATGATACGCCGTCCACCGCCTTGAGGTAGACGATATTTTTCTTAAGGAAACTTTTTGAAATAGGAAAGTATTCCTTAAGATTGTTTACTTCCAGTATGTATTTTTCGCCGTTTTCCGTTTCGGGAGTTGTAATTGTAGTATTATTCATTGTCGCCACGCTCCTTCAACGCGAGATAGCACGACACAAAGTGCGTCGGTGAAACCTGTACCATCGGCGGATACTCGCCCTTACAAATGTTGCACTTCATGTTACATCTGTCCTTGAAGTAGCAACAAGTCGGCATATTGATGGGGTTAGGCACGTTGCCGGGGATACTGTACAATCTGTCAACTTCCTTACCTACGACCGGCTTGCTTTTTTGCAGACCGATTGTATACGGGTGCATCGGGTTTTTGAAAATTTCCTGCACGGTACCCTTTTCCACCACTCTGCCTGCGTACATTACGACAACGTAGTCCACCATTTCGGCAATAACGCCCAGGTCGTGGGTAATCAGCATTATACTGCCATTGATTTTTTTCTTAACGTCACGCAACAGGTCAAATATTTGCGCTTGTATAGTAACGTCCAGAGCCGTCGTCGGCTCGTCTGCGATAATCAACTTGGGATTGCAGCAAAGTGCCATTGCAATCATTACACGTTGACGCATACCTCCGGAAAGTTCGTGCGGGTAGCAATTGTACACATGTTCGGGCATTGCAATGCCTACAAGGCGCAGCATTTCAAGACTTTTTTCCTTGGCAAGCAACTTGTCTGCGCCGTCTACGTGCAACAAAGTAACTTCGTCCAATTGGTTACCGATTGTAAACACGGGGTTGAGCGAAGTCATCGGCTCCTGGAAAATCATGCTGATTTCACTGCCTCTGATGTGCGCCATCTCGCTGAGCGGCATCTTTGCAATGTCCACTACTTCGTCGTGTTCCTCAAAAATCGTCTTGAAACGAGGTTTGCCCTTGTGGTCAACCGCCTGACGTGTGACCTCGTTGCCGTTTTCATCGGTAACGTTTTCCATAATCGGTTCCTTGCCGACGGGTGTTTTTACCGTTGAGCAGAATCTGATACTTCCGCTGACGATTTGTCCCATAGGACCTTGCACAAGTTGCATAAGCGACAAACTCGTCACCGACTTGCCACAGCCCGACTCACCTACCACACCTACGGTAGCACCGCGAGGAATGCTGAACGAAACGCCGTTTACCGCCTTGACAACGCCATTGTCGGTGTAAAAATACGTATGCAAATCATCAAACTCGACAATATTGTTCGGGTCCTTCATTGTTGTGACGTAATCGTCGCGAGTAAATGCCGCTCTACGCTTTTGAAGAGCTTTTATCTCTCGTGCATTTGAACGCGCAATCTCACGCGATTCGTCGACGGTAATATAGTGTCCGTTTTGTTTTTTTTCTGCCATACCGTCACCTCATTGCCTTGGGGTCATAAGCGTCACGAAGTCCGTCACCCACAAAGTTGAACGCCAGCACTGCCAGAATGATGCAGATACCGGGGGCAATCCACAAGTTGGGATACAAACGCAACGCAGTATTGTTTGCCGCGGCATTGATCATGTTACCCCACGTAGCATATTGCATGGGAAGACCGATACCAAGATATCCGAGGGTAGCTTCGGTAAGAATGATACCACCCAGTCCCAAAGTCATGGATACGATAAGTTGCGGCATCACGTTGGGAATAAGGTGTTTGAATATCTTGCGCGACACCGGCAAACCGCTTGCTTCCGCGCTTAGCATGAAGTCCTGTTCACGCAATGTAAGTATTTGTCCGCGAACCAATCTTGCAGTACCTGCCCAACCGAACAACGTCAGCATTGCCATCATTACGTACAACTTGGCAGGGCCTGTTACGTTACGCGCGTCCAGTGCCACACCGATAATCATCATCATAGGCAACGTAGGTACACAGTTGAATATATCGACGATACGCATTATTATCTGATCGACCCAGCCGCCGAAGTAGCCTGCCAGACCGCCAAGAAATACGCCTAATATCGTTTCAAGAAGGATTACCACGAAACCTACCGTCAGCGAAACTCTTCCACCGTACATCAGACGAGAAAATACGTCGTAACCCTTGTCGTCCGTACCGAGAAGGTGCGAACCTGATGGTTTAAGATAGTTGGTCGGCTCGGAGAACTTGACAATATACACGGGATCTTCGCCGTAGGTCGGCGCTTCCACAATGGTTGTGTACTCTTCCGTAACTTTTTGCGAATTGTCGGCCTCGTCTTCGCCCCAGATGAAACTGAACGGCAAAAACGGTCCCAGAAAAGAGAACACGAACAACGTAATCAACATGATAAGTCCCGTCATGGACAATTTGCTGCGGAAAAACCTTTTGAGCACTATTCGTCCGGGGCTAAGGGTACGACTGGTTATTTCTTCGGTAGATTGTTCACCTGCATCTTCTTTGTAAGGTGCAAAAGCGTCCTCGGCGTTCAACGCCTGTTTCAGTGCTTCGTTACTTTCTTCAACAAGTCCCGCAACGTTTTGTTCGTCGGACAGCAAGGTGTCGGTAGGATTGTTGACTAAATTTTCTTTGTTGTATTCCATACCTGTACTCCTTACTTACCGAGTTTAACACGTGGGTCAACCACTGCATACATAAGATCGCTGAACAAAGTACCCACAACCGTAAGTACGGCAATAAACATGTTGTAACCCATGATAAACGGAATGTCACCCACTACCAATGCGTCGTAGGCAAGTTTACCGATACCCGGGATACTGAACACCGTTTCGGTGATCATCGCTCCGCCGAAAAGGCTGGGCAAAATGCCTGCCATCATGGTGACGAGAGGAATCATTGTGTTGCGGAAAACGTGTTTGTAGATAACTTTGTTTTCACTAAGTCCCTTAGCGCGGGCAGTACGTACGTAGTCGGCTTTTAATGCTTCCAACGTGTTTGTACGAGTGTAACGCATAAGAGAACCGATACTGAGAATTACCAACACTGCCATAGGCAACACCATGTGCCACAACATGTCGCACAGACGCTGGAACCAGTTTGCGTTCATCGGAAGCGACGCCGAAACAAGACCGCCTACTTCAAACCAGCCGAGTTGCACGGCGAATACACGAATAAACAGTGCACCGAGGAAGAATGTGGGCAAACTGATACCGATCATCGCAAGTATCGTGACGGTGTAGTCCAACACGCCGTATTGGTGCGTTGCCGCCTTGATACCCAGAGGAATGGCAATGGCAAATTGCAGTATGGTAGCAATAAAGGCTATTGCAAAGGAAATACCCATATTCTGGAATATTACCGTCTGAACAGGCTTTTTGTACTTAAAGGACATACCGAGATTGCCTTGAAGCATGTTTCCGAGCCAGCCGAAGTAGCCGCCGAGAATAGAGACAAACTTGTCCCAGCCCGTTGCCACGCTGTAGTTTACAGCAACGTCATTTTTTGCGCCGTTGCTGTCGGTAAACACAATCTGACGTATTACGGACAAGTCTTCGGTAGTTTCGACAAGAGTAAACGTTCCGCTTTCCTTAAGTTCCAGTACTTCGTCAAGCGTAATTATCGTATTGTCGTTTTTATTGTTGTCGTCTTCCGTAGCGTCGTCCTTTTTGTCGCCGCTTTCGGTTGTGTTTGTACCGCGAAGAGTAACCTTGTATATTTTGTATGTACAAACGCCGCCGTCGGAAGGCACTTCCAGCACTACGCGCATGTTGTGTGCGCCGTCGTAACTGCCTGCGTACCACTCGAGGTAAGACTCACCGCCGGGCACCACGTGATTCTCGTAAGTGTCCGCTTTGGTGTTTTTGGTAAACGTTATATCCTTGTATTCGCTACCTTCGCCGAGTTTCAACTTAAGGTATGCGTCCGGCATGGCAAGCCCGTACAATTCCTTGATGCGGTCCACGTCATCCTGCGTCATGGTACCTTGCGATACTGCCGACGAATATTGATTGTCTACGTAGTCCGTAGGCATCATGCGAGCAAGAGCATAAATTATTACCGACACTCCGAAAAGAATGAGCACGGACAACAATAATCTCTTGACTATATACTTTATCATGTCCATAGTAAAAGCGTCCTGTGTTGTTAGGCTGTGTTAATGGGCTGATACCGCATTGACGAGAGAACAATTTGTCCTCTCGTCGCGGCGCGAGTTTGCACGCTCGACTTAGCCATTTTGCGCATTATACGCGGTCGGCGACAATGCCGCCAAGTGTTTGTCTTAGTTGTACTCTACTTCCCAGATACGCGACAACAGTCCGTTGTACGGAGTAAGGTCGTTGTCCTTGGTCATAGAAGCTCTCTTGAGGATTTCGCCCCTGAATGCGGCAAGGTCGTTTCTTTGGTAGGTGGGGAATTCCACTGCCAATTCCATAATCTTGTCCAGTGCTTCGGCGTAGATTTCCATACGTTCTTTTTGGTCAGTCGTTTCTCTGCCTGCGTCGATGAGGTCGCTCAACTGTTGTACGAGTTGCCACTCGGTCTTGTAAACGCTGTCTTTCAAAGTGCCCTTGATGTAGGAATAACCCCAGTTGTTGGTGGAGCTTGCCTTGCTGTCCTTGTGGTAAACCTGGTACATGTCTGGGTCAACCGTGGAAGACCATGCTGCAGCCCACACTGCCAACTTACCCGTAGACAGGTCGCTGAGTGCCGTTTGCGAAGTAACTACCTGCACGTCGAATCCGTTTGCGTTGAGTACTTTTACGGCATTGAGGAACATAGCGTATGCGGGGTGGTCGGTAGAACCGCCTGCAATTGTAAATTTGTAGTTGAGCGTATCCGTGCCGAAACCGGTGATGACCTTTTCATATACGCCGTTGCCGTTAAGACGGTAACCTGCCTCTTCCACCAATTCCTTAATTTCCGCACCTGTGCTGTCGTAACTGTAATCAAGGCCTTTTGCTTCGTCCTTGTAGACCGTTGCACCATCGGGATAAGCCCAGCTTGCCTTGGACATGGGACGGTAAATAATTGAAGCAAGACCGCCCTTGTAGTAGTTCTGGACAATGATGGAAGTGTCCATCGCCTTCATGATTGCACGACGTACGTTGATGTTGGGTACGAAACGAGGATTGATACCGACGTAACCGTAACCGCTGGTCATGGTTTGCACCGACGTAATTCCGGCTTCCTGCAAAGCGGTTTTGTTTTCCTGAGTAGCGTTAGGTTCGCCGAAGTCGATATCGCCGTTGATAAGTGCGCCGATTACCTGGTCGGTTTCTACAACCTTGTACTTGAGGTACTTGATCTTGGCATTGGAGAGTTTCTTACCTACGGTTTCGAAAAAGGGGTTACGTTCGTAATAGACCATGTTCTTGTCAAAGAACGTGTCCGCGCTGACTTTGTTTTGGTTGCCTGTTTCGTTGGAAGCCATGTAGGAACCTGCGCCGAGAGGCAAACCGACCTTTTCGGGAGCGTTGACGACCGTGTTCATAAAGTCGCTGTCACCGAATTCCAGACCGAAGTTGCTCTTACCGTCAAACTCGTTGATGTAGTCGTGAGTTACACCCTTTTTGTTGGTGTAACTGTGTGTGGAGTAGTAATGCATCGGGGAAACGGTGAAAGAGAAGTTGTAAATTGCTTTGGGGTCCACACCGTTGATTTTGATGCAGAGTACGTCGTACTCTTCGTTGTTCATTTCTTCTCTAGAAACGCCTTCGAAAGAAGTAACCTTTTTGGTTGTGACGCCGGTGATGCTCGGGACTACCTTTTCATTGTTTGCGAAGTGCTGACTCTTTGCTTCTGCGGCAAACAGGTCGGAAATAGTACCTGCGGTACCCCAGTTGGTAACAACGCTTTCAAACGAGGACGCCTGAGTGCTCTTTACATTGTATTTTCCGTCGGAAGTCTTGGGGAAGAAGGAACCGAATACGCTGTTTACGCAGACCTGTTGCTCCGCCGCTTCCTTGGTAAGACTCTTGTCGGCTGCCATAAGTTCTTCTACGTACGATTTGATTTCGTCGTTGTAGATGGTTTGTGCGGCAGCGGCGTCAAGTTTGAAGTTGCCGTTTTCGTCTTTGTAAGTTTTGTTGTTTTCCTTACGAAGAAGTTCGCTATAACCGCCGTCGTTGAGAAGGAACACCTGCCACTTGTCGGTAAATTCGTTGTTCTCCTTGTAGGAAGTCATATCGATTGCATTCCAGTCGGAGTTAAGCTCTTCCAGGAACTTGGCTGCAACGGTTTCGAAATCCTTTTTCAGTTGAGGATAAGCCTCGTCTGCAGGCTTGCTGCACTCTTCATCCTTACCGGCAACACCTTCGTATCTGACGTAATTTACAAGGTCGCTGATACGCTTATTTGCCGCATCTGCGAAACTTTGTTCAAATGCCGTTTCGTCACCGGGTTGAAGTTGTTGCTGACGGTAACTCTTGAGTCCTACAATGTCCGTGGAGTAAATCGTGGACGAGCCCGTGTAAGCGGGATCGAGGTACAAGTACAGGTTGAACAGCACGTCCTTGATGGTGAGAGGTTCGCCGTCGGAGAACTTGATGCCGTTTTTGATAAGGAACTCATAGTTGGTGTATTCGCCTTCTTCCTTGACGGTATAAGCCTTGACAACCGTAGGTTCGTCCTCACCGCAAACGATTTTGCCGTTTTTGTCGGTGTTAAGCATACCGATTTGCGTAATTCCGACAATCTGCGAGTCGTAAGCAGACGACGAGAAATACGGGTTGAAAACTCCGTCCGGGGTCGAAATACTCATTGTGAACGCACGCGTTTCCTGATCGTACTTTTTGGTATTGTCATCGGGATTGGGCGTATCGTTGTTACATGCGACAAGTCCGAAAACCTGCATCACCAGGAAGCAAGCAAGGACCAACGCAAATACTCTACTGCTCTTTTTCATTATTCAAACTCCTTTGTTCAGTTTTTCGCTCAGGCGTTTTCCGGACCTGTCATGACTATTGTCACAGCCGATTCTATGTCGACGGGAGCAGGTGCGGTTGTCTGAGCGTTGTTGTCGATAATCCATTTGTCGAAAGCAGGTTCCAGGTAACTTTTGTGATTGCAATTGATTGTGCCCGATACGCTGACACCACTTACCCGGGCGCCCTCCACGGCACCGCAGGCAAACATTGCAAGTTTGTAGTCACCCGACAAAGTCACTTCCGCATTTATGCTTACATTGCTAAACGTCAAATCGTAAACATTCGCTTTTTCGCCGAGAGTAGCAAACAAAGCGCAGTTGGCAGGGTTGTTTCTGTTGAAAGTGTAATCAATACTTACGTTGGAAATCGTGTGTCCGTTTCCGTTGATTGTAACGTTGAGTTGTTCTGCAATGCTCCACTCAACACCTGTAAAGTCAAGGTCTGCGTCCACGTAGATATTACCACCCGTAAGCAATGCCGAAGTAAATTCACGTGTAGTCTTGACAATTGTCCATAGACCGGGAATAAACTTGACGTACACCGTCACGTCGTCCTTGCCGAATGTGTACGGCCAGGAAAACACTTGCGTGCATTCCGCATCGGCATAGTACTCGTAAAGAGTGCTGTTGTCCTTGGACGGTTGTTGACGACTGGAAGGCTTGTTACGAGTTTTTCCGGGTTCGCCGTCGCTGATAGTCTTGACGACTTCACCCGTCTGGCTGTCGACAAACTTCATTTCAACCTTCTGCACCAGATTGGCGTACAAGGTTACGTCTGCCGTAACGCGCATTGTTTCGAAATTCCATTCTTCTCCCAGTGCGACAATGCCGTTTTCGTCCTTGACAATGTTGCCTTCGGCGTCAAGCTGTGGCAAGTACCACTTGTTGTCGCAATAGTATCCGCTGAATGACATTGAAGCGAAGTCGTTGCGGTCGCCGGGTTTCAATCCGACAAGAGAGTTGTCGCCAACACCCAAAAACAGTTGCACGTCGCGAGCGGCGAGCTTGTTGTCCGATTTGTACTTGTCGCCGACGTTGTAATCGAACGTGACAAGATAATCGTAGTCTTTGGTTGCTGTCTGACACGCGCCGAGCAACGTCAAAGCGACGAACAGCGTCAGTGCCATGATGACAATCGGTAATATTTTGCTGTGTTTTGTTGTCTTAAACATTTTCAATCCTCAGGCGAAAACCGATGTGACCTCGCCGTACATTCAGATGTCGATCGTGTTGTCCCGTGAAAGGCGCGACAAAGCCGCGCTTTTCACGGAATCAGTTACTTTTGTTTGTTGGAACAATTAGTTTTTGTTGCCGTTTTTCTTTTTGATTACCAGCACAGTGGCAACCGCTGCGGCTGCAACTACCGCTACGCTACCGAGAACAATGCCTACAATCGCGCCTGCGGGCAGACCGTTGTCGACGGACGGCGTATCGGGCGAATCGGGCTTATCGGGTACATCGGGTACGTCGGGTACGTCTGTGGTACCGCTGTCGACATACTCTATGTTGAGCAACAGTTGCGCCGTGTAAGTTTTGCCGTTGTACTCGCAGGAGATGTTGATGTCCTTGTCACCGTTGACAAACTTGGTTTTGTCCGTCGTGTAATCCGTCACAAACAGTTCCGACTTGTCGGCAAACACAAGTTTGATTGTCATGCCGGTTCCGTCGAATTGTTCGCCTGCCTTGTATCTTGTTTTGTTTGGCGTTGTGGCAATTACCAGTTTGTCAACCTGTACGGGGCTGCCGAGCGCTTGTTTCTTGTTGCGCAAAGCCGTTTCGTACCTGACCAGTTTGTCGAAGTAACTGCCAAGCAACGTAAGTTGTTGACTATCGCTGATTGCGTTGTAGGCAACGCGTGCGTTTGTAACAGCCTCCGAGATGTCGTCAAGCTCGCTGACCGAGGTAACGTTGCCGATTTCCTCTTCCGTCATCATGGCAGTTGCGCTGTCTACAAGTTCCATTACGTTGTGCGTAGCGTCCGTAGGCAGAATCTCTTCGGTGGTCTTAACCGTGAAGAACGTTGTCCACAATGCAGAGTCGTAACCGGTACCGTTTTTGGGTACGATTGCCGTCAGACCGAAGTCGGCAATCATCGACGGGTAGTACACACGTTTTGCGGCGAAGTCTTTGAAGTTTGCGTAGTAGTTGTTGATACCGTAAGTCTTAAACAACGCGTACTCTACCGAGGTTTCCGCAAAAGCAGTGCCGTCAACGAACGTGGCATACAAAACAGGTGCCTGTACGCTGTTGAAAGTGTAATTTTTGACGGAACTGTTGTAGAATGCGTAACTTCCGATAGACTTGACCGTGTAGGCAAGTTCGATGTCGGTAAGTTGCGAAACCTTTTCAAATGCTCTTGCTGCGATTTCCACGGTTTTGTCAAGAGTCTTGTAGCTTGCGGCTTGCTTACCTGCCGGATACTGCAACAAGATGTAGCCGTTGTCAGCCTTGGCGTACAACACTCCGTCGAAAGAAGTGATTACGTTGCCGCCGGCGACGATTTCGGTAAGAGTTCTGATGTTTGCGAATGCGCCCGCGCCGTAAGCGTATACCTGACGTACCCGCTCTTTTTCTACTCTGCCCTTTTCGTCGTATTCGTCCCAGTGGTAATCCGCAGACACGCTGTCAAACGTTGCAGGCAACGTGACGGTTGTAAGTTTGGTTTCGGCAAAAGCATATTCGCCAACGTACTTCAATGCACCGAATGTTACGCTTGTAAGGGCAGCGCCGTTGAATGCGTTGTTGCCTACATGCGTCGCCGAGTCAAGCGCGATGGTTTTCAGCGCGGAAGAAGCAAATGCGTAGTTGCCGATTGTTTCCACATTGCCGAAGTCTGCATCCACAAGCGACTTGGCGTTGTAGAACGCGTAGTTGCCGATTGTTTTGACGCCTTCGAGATTGATTGTTTTGACAGATACGCAGTTGTAGAATGCGTAATTGCCGATTGTTTGTACACTTGAAGGCAACGTAACGGAGGTAAGTCTTGTACGTCTGCCGGAAGAGTACAGTGCGTAATCGCCGATAGCGGTCGTACCTTCGCCGAATTCAACGGAAGTAATTTCGTTGCTGTTGCGGAATACGTTTGCGCCCATCTTTGTTACTGCGCCAAGTTTGACCGTAACAATGCCGTAACTGTCGGCAAATGCTTCTTCGCCGATTACGGACAATCTCTGGAAGTTGACGTTGGTGATGTTTGCACCGCTGAACGCGCTGTCGCCTGCTTCTGCAAGATTTTCGGCAGAAACGACCGTAAGTTTTTCACAAAGCGCAAATGCACTGTTTCCGACTGTCGTCACGTTGGGCAAACTTACCGATGTAAGCGATGTGCAACCGACAAATGCCCGGTCGCCTACGCTTGTCACGTTGTCAAGCCCGACTACTTCCGTCAGTTTGCTGCAACCCGCAAACAATCCTTCGGGGATTGTCGTAAGGTTTTCAAACGTGACTTTTGTTACCGAGCTGTCGGCAAATGCGTACTTTCCGATTTGCCTGATACGAGTCATATCCAGTTCGTTGCTCAACTGCACGCCGGACAATGCGCCGTCGGCAATTTTGTCAACAAGCACAGACATCAGGAAGTCCTTGGTGTAAGCGGGTACGGAGATAAGTTCGTAACCGTCCAAAGAGTACAACACACCGCTGGATGCAGAGTAGTAGTTGTTATGCCAGGACGAGTATCCTTTGATGAAGAAACCGCTTGTGGAAGAGCCTGCGAAACTCGTTGCTCCGATAAACACCGAACGACCGAACGTCGGACGGGTTCTGTCGGACAAGTTGACAATTGTAAGCGCGGTACAATCCTTAAATGCGTAGTCGCCGATCGTGTACGTGCCATCGGGCAGCGTAAAATTGTCGATTGCCGTGTTTTCAAACGCGTTTGCGCCGATACCGCGGAAGTCACTGCTTGTAAGCGTTACCGAAGTAAGATTTGTACAGTTTGCAAATGCACCGCTACCTATGTTTTGTCCGCCGTAGGAGAAACTCGTCAGTGCCGTGCAACCCTCGAACATTCCTTTACCGATCTTGGTAAATTCGCTCATAGTTACATCGCTAAGTGACGTGCAGCCTGCAAAATCTTCCTTTCCTACAACAGTCAACTCGCTGAGGTCGACACTCGTAAGCGCGGTACAGCCCGCAAAAGCTCTGTCTTTGGTAGTAGTGATACGTTTGGAGTTTTCAATCGTAGTAAGTGCCGTACAACCTTCAAATGCGCCGGGACCGATTGTAATGGTACCGTTAAACTCATCGTGAGGATTGTTTTCGCGGTCTACGAATTTGCCGAACTTGACCGTGGTAAGTTTGGGAAGATTCTTAAACGCATCTCTGCCCACAACGTTGCACTGACCGTTGATTTCCACGTATTCCAGATTGATACATCCCTGGAATGCGTTTTCGGGGATTTCGGTCAAAGTTGAAGGAAGAATAACCTTCTTTACCGTGGTGTTGTTTTTGAAGCAGTCCTCGTCGAGATACATCACGTTTTTGTCGCGGGGAATTTCACAAATTTCACCGCCGTAGTAGTCGTACAACGTGTAATTGTTAATACGGTAAATGTCGCCTACCACCACTTTGACGTACTTGGGCGGCAACGTTGTGCCGTTTGCGGTAATTGTGATAAACGCAGTACCTTTGCTTAGCGCAGTAACAAGACCGTTTTGATCTACGCTTGCGATGCCGGGATTGTCGGACTCGAAAACGAATGTTGCGCCGTCAACGTACCACGGCGACAGAGAAGCCGTCAGTTTTGCCGTTTGTTGCGGATTGAGGTCAAGCGCGGTATCGGTACCGGAGTTGACATCAACAAAGTAACCGCTTGCGTTTTTGACAGCGTCAAGCACCATTTTGTCTGCAACGGGCTTCAATCCGGATTCTCCCGTAACGGTAACGTTGACGCGTGCATAGATATTTTGGTCAACACCCGTGCTGTCGCGGAGCACCATCGTTGCGCTGCCTTCGGCAACTGCAAACACTTCGCCCTGCTTTGTTTTGATGTATTGACTGCCGTTTTCCACAAACCATGCCAACGTCTGCGACATAGTGACGTCCGGACCTGTTGTAACCACAGGTGCATACAACTCGTTGTGGCTCATGGTAAGGTTGTAATATTTGTATTCCGTACCGTCGGAGTTTTTACCTACGCGGCCTGTAGCGGCAAGTTTGCCGCCGTCGGCAGATACGACAACAGAGTCGGGATACTGCAACGCCGTAGTCATGTCGATACGGTACGTTGCCTGGTTCATTGCATAGTCTTCGACAACCAGCAGGAACTGTCCTTCGGAATTCTGTCCGTCGTATCCCGTACTTGCCGCAACTATTTCGTTGTAGAAATCGGTGATTTCAAATGAAACGGTACTCTTTTCCCCTCTTTGTCCGTAAACAGGCACGGGGTGTTTTGTCGCAAGAGTAAGGACGTTTTCGCCGTTTTTGTTCTTTTTGATGTAGCAAGGCATCACGTCCTGAACAAATTGGTTGTCCTGTACTTCAACGTCCATGTACACGCGGTACTTGACTTTTTTGTTTTCCGTATACGGGTCGAAACGTACCTTGTAGCTAAGTACCTGAGGCGTTTCGTAGTCGACCGTAAAGGTAAAGTCGAAGGTATTGCGGTCGGGATTTTGTCCGCCTTCGTAATCCAGCGTACCTTTAAGCGACACTTTGTAGGTCGAATTTTCCTGCAAATTCCAATCCAATGCGTTTATGTCCAGTACGACTGCCGCGCCGCGGTTACTGCCGCCCGCCGCATAGGATTTGCGGACTTTTTCCTGAACTTCGCTGTAAACGACCTGTCCCGTGGCAGTGTCGGTTACGACGATTTCCATTGTGTTTGCGCCGCGCAACAATCCTGCGTACACCATGTACAACTCGTATATCGTGTGATTGTTGGTCTGGTCAAATATCGAGATTGCGGATTTTTCCTGTTCGGGATAAATCTTGACGTCAGTGGACTCCTGTTCGTACAAATACGAACCGAGAGTAAGAATGTACTTGTCTTCGAAGTATCTTCCAAGCACTCTCGTTGCAGCCGCGCTTGCCACAAGTTTATCTTCGGGGGCAACGCTGGTATCCTTTTCGCTGGCGGCAATTTCATATGCGCTGTAGTCAAACAGAGGAGCGTCTGTCCAGTTGCCGTAGAATGCGAGATACGGCAAACCGATTGTCACTTCACCTCCGCTGACAGGTGCCAGCGAAACGAAACCTTCGACGTACATACCATTGGCAAAACTATTTTCGATGTAAGTTTTGTCTGCATCGGACAACGTGATTTTTACGCTGACTTCAAGGCTTTGGTTTGCGCCGACTTCCACCCGGCTGACTTCTTTGCCACCGACAAACACCTTGGTGTTTGCCGACAACATGTACGCTTTTTCCGCAACGGTCTTGTTGTCCGTAGCAAGCGTTTCCGTCATTACGTAGATGTTGGGGTTGTACGTTACTGCTTTTGCGGTGATGTTGTGTACCGTAAATGTAAATTCGTACACACCCGTGCGATCGGGGTCATCGTACAATTCCACTTTTGTCTTGTCGCGCACATTGCCGTTGCCGTCGGTAACGGTAATGTAACTTTCCGACGTGGTTGCGTTTTTGATACTTGCAAGCCCTGCGCCCTGCTTACGGGGCGAGTAAGGATTACCCTCCTCGTTCAGAGCGATGGTTGCCGTACTCATCAGCACCTGATTGACAAGCGCGGTCAATTGCATTCTTGCCGCAGCCGTGTCTGCCTGAAGTTCCGTATATCTGGATTTGAGATTCTGACGAAGCAATGCGATTGCACCTGCCATGTTGGGTGCAGCCATACTTGTTCCGCTGTAAATGTCGTAACCGCCTGCAACGGCACTTGTGATTTCGCCGCCGTGTGCGGAAATTTCGGGTTTCAGTTGCAAGTCGGGCATCGGTCCCCAACTGGAGAAATCCGACATGAAGGGGCCTGCCTTGAATTCCGAACTGATTTCGATGTAACCGACGCTTCTCTTTGCCGCGTCAACGATACGTTTGCCTGCGTCCATCGAAATGGACACCGTAGGTACGGGATCGGTCACTTCACCGAGCGACATTTTGATTGTACCGGACAGGTTGTTGTATATGATACATGCATCTGCCCCGTTTGCGCCTGCAAGACGCACCTTGTCGGCAAAGGTCGTGTCGCCACGCTTGACAAGAGCAATCGTTCCGTCGTAGTCGCCCTTGTTTTGCAGTTCGTTTCTTATGCGGGTGTTGTAGTTGGTCGGACGTCCCACACCGCCGACAACAACGTACTTGAAGCGCATTGTTTCGCCTTGCTTTTTGCCTGTCAGGGCGTACAGTTGGTTGACGAAACTAAGTTCGTTACCGTCACCGTCGGACGATTCCGTAATGAAAGCAACCTGGTTTTCATCGCCATTAGCCTGGATATAGGTGGATTTCTGACCGTTGATCGACGCTACGGACAATGCCGAATCATATGTCGAGGGCGAACCTACAGTACCGCTGTCGGGGTTGGTTGCAAGGTTGGTACCGTTGCCGCCGCCGTAACCGGAACTGTAGTCGTTGCTTGCCGCAACGACAAGACTGATGCCTGCCGCCTTTACCTTGGAATAAACTTCGTTGATGAGTTTGTCGATTTTATTACCGTCGCCTTCTTCGGCAAAACCCGCGCTGGAACCGAGGCTCATGTTGATAACGTCGACGCCCAGTGCCACACAGTCGCTGACTGCCGAGATGATGTCGATTGTATCCGCGCCGCCAATTCCGTCGCGGTCAAGGTTGTCGGTAAACACCTTGCAGATGACAAGTTGCGCTTCCGGTGCAACACCGATAAATTTTTCCTGAGTTTCCTCGTTGACAACGTAATCGCTTTGTCCGGCTACAATACCCGCAACGTGCGTACCGTGCGAAGAGTAGGAAGGAAACACGTCCGGGTCGTCGTCGGCGTAGTCGTAGGCAAAAGGAATTTTTTCGCTGTAGTACACCTGGTCAACCGTGGCGTTTGCCTTGAAATCATCGGCTGCGGCCATCTTTGCAGCAACCGTTTCCTTGGTCCACAACTTACTCTTGTCTGTCGGCACCGTACGGAAAGCCTCGTGCGTGTAATCGAGACCCGTATCCAGGATTGCCACTACCATGCCTGCGCCCTTTTCGGGAAGGTCGGACGAATCGTAAATACCGGTCGTGTACACGTTTGCGTCGTTTTTGACGGCAACGGTCGGTTCACTGTAGGTTTCGGACACGGCAATAGCGGTAACGCCGGACATGTTTTTAATCTTGTTGTACGCGTCGGAATTAACCTTGATTGCAACACCGTTGTTGAGTACCGTGTAGGAATACTTGAGCGTGTAATCTATGCCTGCCTTGTTGAGGTTGGAAAGAAACAGACTGTGTTGCTTCTGAATTTCCGTCTTGACTTCGTTGCCTTGTCTGCTTGCGGCAAAGTCGCTGAAAGTCATCCATGCATACTTGCTTTCGTACTCGGAATACATTGACTTGTTTCCAAGTTCAACGACTACCCATCTGTCACCGTCGTAGGAAGCATTTGTGTAGGTGTCCGTCGTAACGCCTGAATTGTAGTTTGCCTCGCGGATTGCACTTACGTCGACATTGTCGATTTGCGTAAGCGTGCCTCCGACAAGTTGCCGAAATGCCGTAGAACCTGCCTGCGCCCCGAATGCCGACAACATAAACGACATACACAGGGTCAACGCAAGTACAACGTTGAGAATACCGATAAGTTTTGTTTTAGTTTTATTCATACATCACTCACTACTATCGTAAATCAACCGCCAAAAGCCTGCTGACGGCAGGATTTCTTCTGAAGGTTTTTCGTTTGTTTTTTTGGTTGCCGCGTTGGTAATACAGTTATCTATTTTACCACTACGTACGCATTTTATCAACCGATTTGAACATGCTTTTGCCTCTCTACGCCCTTCTGCAAACAAGTTTTTTTTCGACAATATTCGTCATTGTAACACTATTGTTTATTTTGCAGACAACATCGTATATTCCAGGCAAATTTCCGTAAACAAAATGAAACTACATCAACCACAAAACCACCACCGCGATTGCCAGAGCGAAGCCACCTAGCACTGCAATCAGCCTTGGCAACATGGCAAGAAACATGCCCTGCGTCATGGCTTTTTGTTCCTTTTTGGTGTAGGTTTCACCGACTTTCTTTTTCGTATTTGTGCTGCCTGAGTCATCGTTTTTTCGCGACGATCTGCCTACGCCGTCCATGGGAGCCACGGTCATGCCGTTGTCCCAATCTTCGCGCTCGTTTTTCCGTTTCATTTCGTTAACCTTTGTCAAATATGCCCGTTGACATGCAACGGGTGCGACCGCAACCCGGACAAGCGTTTTCCTGCATGGTTGCGGTCGGTCGTTGTAAAAAATTTTCTTTTTTTCTCGCACTAAGCGGCTTGTTGTTCCGTCTGTTGCGTTTCTTCCGTCATTGTGACGGTAATTGTAGTCTTGCCGTCCTCACCCACGGTGAAAGTAAACACTACCTTGTAGGTTACGCCCTTTACCGTCACGGTGAAACTGCCGTCGGCGTTTCTGACGCTGTTGGTAGGTTCGGTCACCGTTTCTTCGTCCTTGAATTGTACGCCGACAATTTCCTCTACGGTGTTGTTTCCGTCGTACCAGCCGTACACGGTGTCACCGTTTGCCGTTTTGGCAATCAACGCAACTTGTTTTTTCACAGACGCGCCGTTGATGTTGCCGTTGTCGTCTCTTGTCACGTTGACAATGTAGCGCGATTCTTCGGCAAGTTTGCCGCCGCTGAACACAAAGTTGAAGAAAGTGAGTGTATCTTCGCCTTCCTTGTCGAACGGGAAACTGCCCACAAGCGTTCCGTTGTACTTCAATCCGGGATGGAATGCTTCGCCTGCCTTGTAGTAGACGTCGTTGCCCGCTTCGTCCTTACCCTTGACAATGTTGAACTCGGTGTAAACCAATTCTTCGTTGTACAGTACGGTGTCGTTGGCTTCGTCCACAACAACCTCGCCCGTTACCTTTGTAAGGCTGTAAATACGATACGCGTATGTGCCTTTTGCCGTATCGGGAGGCATCAGGAAGAATGTCATGTGGTAAGTTGTGCCGTCAACTACAAATTCCGATACGTATGCGTGACCGTAATTGTTGACGTAGTAACCTGCCGCAGACAACGTGCCGTTGTCAAACACAAACGATGATTGTCCGTCGCCGACCTTGACATAGTTGAATGCGCCCGACAACGTATACGTAATTTCGTCACCGTTGACAGTGCCGACAATACTCAGAATACCGTTCATATTGCTGAGCATTGAAGCTGCTTTCGAGCCGAAGTACGACAGGTAATACAGGTACATGTAGTTGTACGCCGTCATGCCGATTTTGAAATCGGTCTTGACAAACGAGAACGTCTTTTCGTCGTAGTCGATCGTAACGTCGAAGTTACGCGTGAAGTTGTATCTTTCGCCGCCGTTGACAAGTCCGCTTACTGCGTCTGCAAGGTAAACATAGGGTTTACCGTCCTTGTCATAACTCAATCCGACATAGTATTTGGTTGTCTTGCCTTCCGTTTCACCTTCCGCAGGTGCTTCC
This sequence comes from Clostridiales bacterium, assembly GCA_003537755.1. Lineage (GTDB taxonomy): Bacteria > Bacillota > Clostridia > Christensenellales > CAG-314 > Fimimonas. The sequence goes on from DPQS01000035.1 coordinate 57,355, forward strand.
GTCAAGGTTGCGTCAACGGTAAAGGTTGCGCCGCCGTCCGGCTGGAACTCCAGCGTGTAGCCGTGTTCGTCATCCGTAAAGGTGATGTGTTTTCCGTCGAAATAGGTGTATGTACGTTGGTTGACACCCGTACCGTAAGTTACCTTACGCACGGGGACGCTGCCTGTTTCGTCGATTACGATGTCGATGCTGCCCACAATGTAACCGTATTCGTTGGTGCCTTCGTCGTCAACGTTGTCCGCCGCCTTGTAAGTCTTGGCGTTGCCGTTTGCGTCGATTACGTAATACATGACTTCGGAGTTGTTGATGAGCACCGTACCGGATGCAAAGAACACTACCGAAGCAAAATCCGCCGAATAGAACGTCATGTTTGTACCCGTATCCACGATTTTGTCACCGTTGATTGTGTACAATGCCGCAAATGACGAAGAACTGTCAAGGAAATAGAACAGGTTGTCGTCGATACGGAAGTAGTAACCGTCGTAACGCACACCATAGGAATTGTATCTTACGGCATTACCTACGTTGTCCAGTACCAACACGGACAAATCCGATTGATTGATGTAGGAACCGGCTATGCTGACCATAACGAGAGAGTACGCGGGGTACACCTTGCCTCCGAGGGATACGTTGCCTATTTTACCTGCGTACAGTTCATTGCCTTCCGCACCGAACACCGTAATGTAGTTGCCGTCTTTTGTGTAGGTTACGTTAAGCGTGTTGTTGCCGTCCATATCGGCAATTACGGCCTTTCCTTGTCCGTCAAATTCGATGGTCTTGCCATAAGGTACGCCGTTTTTGAAAATGTTGTACGTTCCGCTTTCAGCACCGCGGATTGCAAACTTGTTGCCTTGCAGGTCAAGATACGTTTCCTTATCGTTGACAAGCATGTAGATTGCCTTACCGTTTTGTTCAAGTACACCGTTAAGTACGACATAGTAACTGTAACTGGACTTACCGTTGCCGTCGGTATACTTTGCCATGTGCGTTGCGCCGTTAAGTTCCAACAGACCGCCGTTGTCGTCGGTGTAAGCCGCGTCCTCGGAACAGATACGGAAGTAATTGTTGTTGAGAGTAAAGCGGAACGTCTTGCTGCCGTCAATTGCCGTAAAGGTGTACACAATGGCCTTGTACTCGTCGTTGCCGAAAGCGACAACTTCTTTGCCATTGTCAAACGTACCCTTGACTTCATTTTTGCCGTCGGTAAATTTTATTACCAATTTGCCGTCGGACAGTTCGTCGGTCAGTTGCAACTTGCTGTTGTCGTCCGTGCCGTCGTCATCCTTCAACTGGGTGTAACTACCAAATGTGATTACGCTGTCAACGTCGAAATAGTTGAAGTAATACGTCGAACCGGAGGAGGACAGATAGAACTTGAAAGTAATCGTGTTGTCGTTTGACGTGAACGTGTACAAGTACACTTCCATACCGGGATACAACAACTTTTGCGACGTGAAGTAACCGGGGAAGTTGGTAGTTTCCTTGGTGGTAGCGTCCGTCACAGAGTACACCGCTTCCGTCTTGTCTTCGGTAACCTTCCATGTTACGGTCAACTTTGTGTTGCGGTCGGTCTTGCCGTCGACTCTCTTGCTCATTACAAGCGGAGCGTTTTGCAACACGTAGAATTTTTGTTCGTCCGTTTCGTCGAAGGACAGATAGCAAACCTTGCTGCTGTCCGTAAGAATGTAGTAGGTCGTTTGTTTGCTCAGCAAACCGCACAGAATATCGCCGTCGGCATTGACGTAAATACCGAACACGGACACGGCAATCAGTTCTTCGCTTGCGCCTGTGCCCTTGGTGATGTAACGACGGTAAAGGTTGGTTGTCGTGTTGTCGTCGGTGTACCCCAACGCAAAGCACAACGTCAAACCGTTGTAATCGCAGTAGGCAAATTCCGTTGCGCCATGCTTGAAGTTGACGGTGCTCGTGTTGTCGGCAGGCGTATAAATGTAGGAATAACCGTTGGCTTGCGCTTCGTAGGTACCTTCGGATGTCTTGGTGAGAACCTTGTCGACATACTCGTATGTAGCGGCATTGCCGTTGCCGTCAACTACAACGTAACTGTCCGTAAGGTGACCCTCGTTATCTACAAGACGTCTTTCGGTGTAGGTTGCACCCTTTTCCTCAAACCATGGAATGGGAATACCGCCGGGAGCGGCTACGCCGTCTTCGTTTCTGAAATAGTCCATGTACACCAGGTACACGCGTTTTTCGCCGTCATCCGCGACAACGGTTACTATCGTGCGATACACTGCCTTTCCGTTGAGTACATCGTACAGAATAGACTCTTTCGTATAATAAGTACCGGTAAATGTTTCGGTGTTGCCGTTTTTGTAAACAGCGGTTGCGCAGCCATCCAACGTCAAAGTGACGTTACCTTTGCGCAAAGAATAAGTTTTGTCGTAGTCGGCTGTGTAGAAGTCGTAGCCGTTTTGTCCGTTGTATTCCTTTATTTTCAAAGAAACGTTTTCTTGCGCGGAAGACAACGAAATAATGCCTTTTTTGTCTACAGAGTAACTGTAGTTTGACGGGGACTGACCGGACACTTTGACAACAGCCGTGCCGAAACCGTCAAATGTAATGGTAGGATAGTACACACCGCGACGAGCAATTTCGCCGTAGTTGTATTCCTCTCCGCGGATACGGAATGCATTCGCACCCTGATAGGTACCGATGACGAAAGTGAATGACGAAGATTCCGTCACGTCCGCATTGCCTTCGAATGTTGCGACATACATACCCGTTTCGTCGATAACGTACTTGCCCGATACGGTTACACCGGATTTACGGTTGTAATACTTAATGCCGTCAAGGTCATCCAAAGCTATTGTAATGTCGGTGTTAAGATCGGTCAGACCGTTAAGCAACGAATATGAGTTGGCGCGCGAAGCATAGTAAATAAAATGTTCGCCGTCGATTCTCGCGCGGACGCGGAAATCTTCCGCATCGTTTTCGAAAATGTAAAAGTCGTAACGAGCGTTGTACTTACCTTCGATTTTTATACCGCCGCGCAAAAGTATGGCAGTATTGTCGGCGTCGTGCTTCAGGAAAATGTAGTCGTTTCCCGAGAACATATCCGTGTAGCCCGCTTCCCATACGGGGAACAGCGAAATGTCTGACGTAAGCGAGAAGTCTGCACCGATTACGTCGGCATATGTCGCGCCTTGCTTTGTTGCCCAACCGAGCATCAGGTAACCTTCGTACAGATATTCGGTCTTGGGAATGAAATCTGCGCCATAAGCATAGTCTTTTGCGCTCGCCAATACGGGCGCACCGCCGTTGGGATAGCTTTCATACACTGACACTTTGAAGGTCTTGCGATCGTAGTATACCGTAAATACGTTTTTCGTTTCGTCTTCGGAAATAATCTTTTCTTCGGCAGCTTCGGACAGGACAAAACCGGACACTTTGATATTGGGCGCGTAAGGCTCGCCCACATATGCGTAACCGGTCGAGTATTCCTCCAAATAGGTATATTCGCCGCTTGCGTCGGGTTTTTCCATGTACGCGTTTACGGTGTACTTAGCCATGTAGCGCGCGGTGAGGGTCATACTGCCCTTGTCGGCAACGCTGTTTTCCGTAATTTGCGTATCGCCGTCAAACCATCCGCCAAACTTCAACGAACCTTTTGTCGGGGTGTAGTCGGCAAGTGCCTGTAAAACGTTTGTGCCTTGTTTGATTTGTACGGAAGTACCCTTTATTTCGCCGCCTTCCGGTTGCAGGGTAATAGTGCAAACCTCAGCCCACTTGGCGTAGTACGTAGTTTCTTCGCCGAACACGGCATTTTCCACTGCCGAGCCGGAGAAGTCTTCCGAGGTGTACCAGCCGTCAAACAGGTACCCGTCCCTTGTCACTTCGGGAAACTGCACCGCTTCGCCTTTTTTGCCGGAAACGGTCAATTTTTGTCCGTCGTATGTAACAAAGTAGTTGTTTACGCTGTCACCTTTACAAGCGACAAGAGCAAAGCATGCCACCGCTATCATGGCGACAAGCATCACCGCCGAAAACAATCTTTTAGTCTTATTCATCGTGTTACTGCCCTCCTGTAGGGAAACTGTCTTTAGTTGTGCCGACCGTACATCAATACCGGTCGGCGTATCGTACCGAAAGTCAAGTTCGGCGTACGATTAGTCGATTTTGTTCCATATCGCAATCAATTCGGTGTCGTCGGGTACGTTTGCGAGGTCGCTCGTTTTGTACACGACTGGGGTCTCTCCGACGGTTGTCCAACCGCCAAACTCGTAGCCTGAACGGGTCGGGTCGGTGTACTTCGACGAAACATCTGCAGAGTCGTCTTTTACCGAGTTGAAATTGAGCAAAGTTTGTTTATTTTTGACAAACGAAACCACATAAGTTCCGTTGTCATCGGTTGCAAATTCACAACCGAATACCGCAGGACGGAATGCAGAGTTCCAACGAGCGTTCCAACCATCGGGAGCCTGTTTTGCCTGCGCATACAGTGTCAGCGAAGTATTGCCGTTGAAGGCGTGCGCGCCTACGTATGTTACGCTGTCCGGGATACAGATGTTTTTAAGCGAGCAACGGAAAAACGCATAGTTTCCCACCGAAGTAAGACTTTGCGGCAAACTTATGTTTGTAAGTTTCTCGCAACGATAAAACGCATAATCGTCTATCTGTTGTACTCCTTCCATCGTTACGGAAGAAAGTGCCGAACATTTGTAGAATGTACGTTCCGCAATTGTTTTCAACGTTTCGGGAAGTACGATTCGTTCCAGCGACGAGCAGGAAGCAAATACCGCTGTACCGAGTGTTTGTAACGAGTTTCCGAGACCGATACTCTTAAGCGAAGTACATCTTGCAAACGCATTGTCGCCGATTGTCGTAACACCGTCGGGAAGCACGATGCGTTCCAGTTTGGAGACGCCGCCGAAAGCGTAGTTGCCTATGGTCTTGAGTTTAGGGGCGGCTCCTTCGAATTTAACTTCGACAACCGACTCGCATCCGTAAAAAGCGTAATCACCGATGCTTTCTACATCTTCGGCAATATTTGCCACCATAAGTCCGCTTTTGTAAAACGCCGAACGCCCTATGCGCCTGATTGTGGGAGGTACGGAAACTTCGTACAACATCGAGCATTTGTAAAATGCGTAATCGGGAATTTCTTCCAACTCGCAAAACATGCTGATGTTGACTATCTGCAGGCTTGAACATTGTGCAAACGCAGCCATACCGATATATTTAACGCTTTCGGGAATGGTTACCGTAGTAATGAGATTCTTTTTGTAAAAGGCGTAGTTTGATATACCTACCGTGCCTTCCTTGACATAGACGGGACGTTGCTCCGTTTCGTCGGAAGAAACCTTGTAACCCACAAGCCACTTGCCTACGTAAATTTCGGGCGTTTTCGACTTTGTCCAGAAACCGCTGTTAAGAAACGCATACGTTCCTACGGATTTGACCGTGGACGGTAATGTAAAGTCATTGTAGTATATTTCCAGATATGTCGGGTTGCCGAAATCGGTACAGTTTGCAAACACGTAGTTGTCTATTTTTTCCAACTTGTTGCCAAGGCTGATACGGTTACGCCCCAGTTGCGAGCAATCGCGGAATGCGCTTTCGCCCAGCACCCTGACGTTTGCGCCGAGGTCTATGCGACGAAGCGTGGCGCAACTGCGGAATGCACTCTGACCGACATATTCAACACTGTCCGGCAGGAATATTTCAGTGAAACCTCTGCTGCGGAATGCAGAATCGGCAATGCCTATCGTTCCTGCACGCACCACCGTCTGCACACCGGCTTCCGTCTGTATATCGCTGACATTCTTGTCGGAATCAAACGCCCAGTTGCCTACGTAGTAAACGCCGTCGACAGGCGTCGCATACATGTTGCTGTTGAGAAAAGCGTATCTTCCGATGGACGTAATGCCGCTGCCCAAAGTAACGGACGACAACATTCCGCAATCGAAGAACGCCGATTCGGATATTGTCGTTACGGAATCCGGAATGGTTACGGAGGTAAGACTTACACACTTTTCAAACGCATTTTCACCGATGACCTTCAACCCGTTGTTGAAAGTGACGGTTTTAAGATTGGATGCCGACATAAACGCCGATTTGCCTACCTCGAGAACGCTTCTTCCAAGTGCCACTTCCGTCAGCGACTCACAGTAACCGAACGCACTTTGTCCGATGTAAGTTACGGCGTCGGGCAACTCGATTGAAGCAAGTTGCGTACATTGCATAAACGCTTCCGCGCCGATTGTAGTCGTGTTTGCGCCTAGGTGAACGCTTTTAAGGTGTCGGCAGTAACGGAATGTGTAGTTGCCGATTTCGGTAACGCTGTCCGGAAGAGTGATTTCTTCCAGGGCACTGCAACTTTGAAATGCGTAATCGCCGATAGACTGCACGTCGCCTTCGAAAGTTACGGTTTTGAGGTTGGAACAGCCTGTGAAGGCATATCTGCCGATTGTTCTGATGTTGGAACTGATTGTGATACCCGTCAGCGCACTCTTTGCGTAAAATGCTCTGTCGGCAATTGACGTTACGGGTTTGCCCCTGTACTCGTCGCCGATCACAACGTCGCCGCGCGCCGTGCCGATACCTGTAACGACGTATTCGGTGTTGGCATTGGTCAGCGTGTACACAAGTCCGCTGGACGGTGCCATTGTGTAAGCAAATTCGTCCGACCAATCCGAAGCGAGGTAAGTACCTCTGGCATCAAATGCCTTGACCTTAAACACGTAATCGCCGCCGTCGAGATTAAGCAGTGAGTAATACGCTTTTGCCGTGGTTGCGGTACGTTCGCTGTCGGCCTTGCCGTCAACGCCTTTAGTCGTAATACTCACCTTGTAGTAGGTTGCGTCGGCAACTTCGTTCCAGCTGAGCAACGGCACTGACCGACTGTCGTCCACCGATAGTCCAGTAGGACGTGGCAATGTCATGCCCGAGCAACCTGCCACAAACACGACGACCAGTATCACCGTCACCAATATTGGAATTTGTCTTAATAATTTCATAAAAACTCCGTTTTGACGCTCGTTGTGACGCGCCTTTATCAGTTCGTTCTGCCTTTCCGTTCTAATTTCTTTTCCCTCGCTTCACGAATGATTTCGTGCGGCCACTTGAACTTGAACTTACGCACGGCAATGTCGACAAGGAAGAATACGATTGCCATTATCATAAACAACCAACGCGGGTCAAACGACCGTGGTATGCTTGTGACAAACCCTTCAAACGTTCTCGCTGCGTCCAGACCTCCGTCGGCTTCGTTTTGCGCGCTGCCGCCTGCAGCCTGAGCCATCTGCGCCATCAACTCGGCGCCCTTTGCTGTATCTTCGATGTAGACGAATTCTTTGGAATAGGAGAATACCCTGTACACTACCGTACTTGCAAGCACCGATCCGTCGGCGGCTAGTTTTTCTATCGTAACTTCGTACACACCGCCCTGACGAGTGTAGATGCCTGCACGATTGAAGCCGTTTGTTGCGTCGGGTTGCGTAAGTGCGAACTCATCGCTTTCGGCAATGTCCGACTTCATTACAAGTTTTTCTCCTTCGGCAAGCGCAGTTTTGGTCTTGACGTTGAGGTTTGTCGAGAAGTTGTCGTCGCGCATGGAAACGGTAATTTCCTTCGGACGTATGTTCTCCGTCGGGAAAACTTTGTTTATCGCGGCGTACAGGAACTTTTGTCCGGTCTTTTCCGCCATAAATGTCGCCGACCAATTGCCGTTGAGGTCACACATAAAACTGCCGACGGTGCCTGCACCGTACTTCCATTCCGCATACACGGGCACGCCGTAATCGCCGTGCAGCACTTCCGTATTTTCACGCGCCTTTGCTCCGTAAAAACCTTTGAGTATCGGCAACTCTTCACTGCCGAGAATGCTTGCGTAAGACGAACTGCTGTTTACCTTGGGAGTGAAGTCTTTTTTCTCTACTTCTTTGATTTGCGGTACGCGCAAATCGTTTTTAACTTCGTCGGTCAGGTTTTTGTAATCGGAAATGTTGATCCATTTAAGTTTACCTGCTTCGGTAAGAGGATCCCATCCCTGCTCGCTCGGAGTGTGGTTGTCAATTACGAGGAAGGAAAAAGTAATACCTGCGCCGTAGTAAGTTTCGATGTCTTTGCTTGCCGCTTCTACGTCACCGGCGATGGCGTCGGTAATGATGATGATGTGCATCTTTTCGATTACACCGGTACTGTTGAGCGACTTGAGGTTGCTTGCAGCGTATTCGATGGACGGCTCGAAGTTTGTTCCGCCGCCATCGTTGCCGATCTCGGAAATCGCCTTGCGCAGGTCCGACTGACGGGTAACGGGCAACGGTTTTGCCGTGATATCTTCGGCGTCGTCCGCCAATGTCATGATACCGCAGTAATCGCGTTCGCTGAGGCAGGTCGGGTCGGAAATAATTGTCAGAGCCATGTCCTTTGTCGGTTGAATGTATTCGTTCATACTACCGGAAATATCCAGTATGATGTACAATCCGAGGGGCGGCGTGTAATCGATGACCTGCACGGGAAGCATTTGCTGATACAGACTACCTTCCATGTCGGCGCGATTGTATGAGTGAGCCACGTCCGAGCCTTCCGCATCCGGCTTTTTTTCGTTGCCGCCTACGGTAAACAATCCGCCGCCGATTTCCGACACGTACGAATTGAGCAACTTGTCCAGCCCTTCGTGCTTCTGCAAATCGGCGTTGGACACGTTGTTGAGTATAATTTCGTCGTACTGACACAACTCGTCCAGCGTAGTCGGCATTTCGGACGAACCGATGTACACCGTTTTTACCTTGTACTCCGACAACAATGCTTCTATTTTGGCAGATTCGCCGGCAAAGCCCTCGATGACGAGTACCTTGTCAAACTTGTTGAGCAGCATGTAGGAATACAGTTGGTTGTTTTGAGTGGACGATTCGTCTGCATTGGAAGTAAGCGAGAAGTTGAAGGTGTGCAAACCTTCGCCGACAAGTGAATGTTTGATTTCCACCACTTGCGTACCGGGCTTGATTTCCGCCACCGTTTCGGAAGCGACTTCGCCGTTGTCGGACAGTGCTATTTTTGCAGAGATTGTTTTTGCCGAAGAGTTTGTAACGGTCAGTTTGAGCGGAAACTCTTCTTCCTCCGCCACGTTGTAGTCGGGCGTTTCGCAGGAAACAACGGAAAACACGTCGTCTTTGCTGTCGCCGGGACTAAGGCAAACTGTGTCCACCTTGATGCCTTCCGCCACGACGTTGCGAACTGCCGACATAGCGTTGCCGTCCGTTTCAAAACCATCGCTGACGACGACTATCTTTGCCGATTGTTTGTTGCTGAACAATCCCGCCGCATAACTGACTGCGGACGCCATGTCTGTGGCTTCGATGTCCGGTTGCTGCGTTTCCGCCTGATACGCGTCCAGCACCGCGCCGATGTCGTTTGACAGCCCGGCAACCAACTTGTAGTCGTAACCGAACGAAACGATACCTATTTTGAAGGCATTGGGATCGGTCATCATTACTACGTCTCTGACATACTCGTCCTTAGCCTCTTTTTGCTGCTGTGTACTGTAAGAATTGTCTACGACAAGGATAATTTCGTTTTGGGAATTGTACACTTCGTACTGCAACGTAACGTTGGCAAGTACCGAAACGCACAACACCGTCACCAACAAATGCATTACCATCGAGACTACTCTGTTTCGCGTACGTCTGTATTTTTTGGCTACACGAAAGTAGGTAAACAACGTCAGCGCAACGGCAGGAATCAGTAACAACCACAGCCAAGGATGAACGCAGGTTATTTTGAAATTAAACATATCAGCTGCCCTCCTTGATGTGCAACAACCATTCCGCTACCGACAGTGCAAACATTGCCGCCGCCAGATACAACAAAAGGTCGTCATACCACTCCGAAACTACCGGAGTGTATTCGGGATTGTCCAGTACGGCTTTGACCCCGGAAATGTTGCTTTCGGACGAGTCGATGCGTACGTAAAAGTTTTCAATCAAAGTTTTGTCGCCAAGCAACGACTGCACCACGGTGTAAGTACCCGGGGCAGAAGCCGTTATGCTTGCCGGAAACTCGGAAAAAGTTTGTCTTTCCCCGCCCGCGGAAGTAACTTCAAGCGAAGAGCCGCGCGCGTTAAGCGTAACTTCGTCGTTGACGGCGTAAGCATACTTACTGAACGTCTGCGGGAAGAAATACGCCAGAGCATTGTTCATCATTATCGGGAAGAACATGCTTATGCCCATGTTGGATTTGTTGATACTGAACGCCATTACGGCTATCTTGGTGTCAACCGTATTTTTGACAAAGAACACAGGATTGCCCTGGTAGTTGAGCAAAACGTCGTAACCGAACAGGGAACTTTCGTCCACCTGTACGTATTCGGTAACTTTGATTGCCGAAGGCTCGATGTACTTCATTATCGGGTGAGAAGCGTCCTTGACGGACAACGGCTCACCGTCGGCGTCGCTTGTATTGGGCAAAGTTATGCGACGCTTAATTGCAAACCCCGCATTTGACGCTTTGTCGGGGTCCAGCAGGAACACGACGCCGTCCGACGGCAACCTGTCAGGCACTTTATGCTCGAAGATGTACACATCGTAACCGCTGAGTTCGGGTTCGCCTCCCTCGGGGATCACCTTCAACTCGATGTCCATAAGGTGCTGTTTCGCCCACTCGTCACGGATTGCAATAATGATGTTGCGGAAGAAAATGTTGGGTTTAGTGCTGTAATACTGAATACGCACCTTGGGCATTGTACCGCCGTAAACGTAAAACTCGTTGTCGGTGGCAACACTGTCCTGTTCTTCGACGTAAAACCTTACATAATCGTAAGAGAATACTTTTTGGTTTTCGTTGAGAATTACCAGTTGCGTGTTGTCGTCGTGTTTGATCGTGCTGTAGGTGTAAATTACCGTAAACGTACCGTCGTCGCGACAGTCGATTTCCGTCTGCGGCAGCGTCATCGATGCTTCGACGCCGTTTGCTTTGCCTACTTCCCCCTTGAGTACCACATACTGGTCTTTGCCGTAGCAAGCCACGTCTACTTCAAAGGTGTAAAATCCGTCGGAATAGGCGGTGCGCACGTCGAGAATTGCCGCGTTCCACTCGCCGCTGTCCACCTTGCTCATGTTGTACACGTTTACTTTTCCGCTGTTTCCGTACGTCGTGTCGGTGAAAAAGCAAATTTCGGCAGACTGATTGTCTTGCAACGCATCAAAAGCAATGTCCATTGCGCCGTCCACATCGGCAATGCCGTACGAACAACCAAGACCGTCAAGCACCACATCCAACTCGCCTTTGTCGGTACAACCGGAAAGTAACAGTTTCGACTCGGTATCGGCGGAAATAAGAGTAATCGTACCACCCTGTTCGATAGCGTCGCCTGCGAAGTTGCGTATTTCTTCGATTGCACGACTGTAACGCGTTACCCCCTCGAACTCCGAGCGCATGCTTGCCGAAGCGTCCAGCACTATAATTTTGTCAGGTCCCGTATTTTCCGACGGGCGGACAATGACGGGATTTGCAAGTATAAACACTGCGGCGCAAATCATCAGCACCTGACAGATAAGCAACAGGATATGCCTCAGCTTGCTGATCGGTATATTTTTCTTTTTGTATTTCAGGCTGAGTTTCCAGATATACGTACTGGATATGTACTTGTTCTGGTAATTAGGTTTAAGAAGGTAAATCACCAACCAGATTACCAGTCCCAACAAACCTATCAGCCCCAACGGCGTCAATAATCTCATTCCATTATACCTACGTTCATCAGTTGTCCGAAAACGGCTTTTTCTATCGGTGTATCTGTCGTTACGGAAATAAAATCGCAATCGCGTGAGCGGCAAAAACTCTTCATGCCGTCAAGAAAATCTTTGAGTGCCATCCGGTAAGCGTCCAACGCTCCGCGAGTTATTCTCATTTTTATGTTTCTGTCGTCGGTCAGGTCTTCCGACTCGGAGTCGATAAGCGTCACGCGCCCCGTGTAAGACGGGTCTACGTCTTCGGGAGTCATCAACTGCACCAGCGCGACACGCCTTTTTTTGTAGCACAGGTAATCGACAGCCTTTTTCCAGTTACTTTCTGTAAAGAAATCGGAAATTATGACAGTGATGCCGTCGCTGGTTCCCTGGTCGTCACAGCCGAGGATAGCTTTTTCAATGTCGGTGTCGCCGTCGAAGTTCAGCTTCTCCATCTCGCCTACGGCACCGAAAAACGCTGTTTTGCCTACAATTGTACCAAACGGATTGGTAGCCTTGTCACCTTGCATAAAATACAACGACAGCTTGTCCATGTTGTGCACGGACAGAAATCCGAGCGCAGCGGCAAAAGCCATTGCGTACATTGCCTTGGACGGTTCCGGCTTTGCCATGGACGCCGAACAATCGAGAAAAATCCTCGTGTGCATTTGCCTTTCGTCGGTAAACAACTTGAGAAAGTACTTTTCGAAACGACTGTACAGATTCCAGTCTATACGACGGATGTCGTCGCCCAACATATATTCGCGGAAATCGGCGAACTCCACCGTTTGTCCGTATGTCTTGACAAGATGCTTTCCTCCGAAAAATCCGCCGAGGCTTGTCTTTACGTTCAGCGCGGATGTTTCCAACCGGGCGAAAAAGTCATTGTTTAAGTAAGGTATTTTCATAGGTCATCAACTTTCCAATTAGTCTCAATGAAGTTACAACTACGCTTTAACAAAGCATTCATATAACATCTGTTATAATGTCTTATGCAAGCCAAAGACGCACCCTCTCGATTGCCCGAGGAAGTGCGTCGTTGACATCATACAAACATATATTTCGGCAAGATTTTAGTCGGTCACTTGCTTTTTATTAAACATTCACCTTAAATCTTTTTGCAACTTCTGCCACTATCTGACCGATGATTTGATCTGCGCTGACCTTTTCGGCAACCGCTTCGAAGTTGAGTTTCATACGGTGACGCAACACGGGGTAAGCCAACTCGTTGATGTCGCTGTACGCTACGTTGAAGCGACCTTTCATAAGTGCCTTTACCTTGGCTGCGGAGATGAGTGCCTGTCCGGCACGAGGGCTTGCGCCCAGACGTATATATTTTTTGGCGGCTTCGGAAGCGAACTCGCTGTCGGCGTGAGTTGCCGCGCACAGCGTCATTGCGTAACGCATCACTTCTTCCGCAACGGGAATCTGATTTGCCGTTTCACGCATCTGCAACAGCTGTTCGCCCGTGCAGGCGGGTTCGGCAACTTCCGCCATTGTTTTCTGAGTCATGGTGACGATGCTCATCAGGTCGTCAAGACTGGGATTGGGCACCACCAATTTGAACATAAAACGGTCCATCTGCGCTTCGGGCAACGGGTAAGTACCGTCCTGCTCTACGGGGTTTTGCGTGGCAAGTACGAAGAAAGGTTCCATCATCTTGCGCGAAACGCCCATTACCGTAACGGTGTGTTCCTGCATTGCTTCAAGCAGTGCCGATTGCGTTTTCGGCGTGGCGCGGTTGATTTCGTCGGCAAGAATAATGTTGCTGAACACGGGACCGGGTTGGAACCGGAACGAGGAATTACCCTGTTCGTCCTTAACGATGATGTTGGTACCCGTGACGTCCGCAGGCATCAGGTCGGGAGTAAACTGTATACGCGAAAAAGGCAAAGAAAACACTCTGCCGAGCGTACGCACCAGTCTTGTTTTTCCGACTCCGGGAACACCTTCCAGAAGCACGTTACCGCCTGCAATCATTGCGATAATCGTACCCTCGACGACTTCGTTTTGTCCGATGACGTCGCGTCTGATTTGTGTAAAAATGTTTTCGCACTGAGTGCTGAACTGTTTTATGCTTTCTTCTGTTACCATGACCAAATAAACTCCTTGTTGTCAATGCGTTTGTATGTTGTATGTCTTTGTCGATTTGTCAGGATTTCCGTTTCCGTCACAATTTTTTTGTGACGGAAACGTTAGGGTTAATTTTGCCATCACTAACAACCTTGGGAATGTCTTTTCCCGTTCTTTCGCGTGGACGTTTGCTTAGTGTACAGCCAGTACACTCTCGCTCACTATCACCC
>DPQS01000036.1:0-11732 GCA_003537755.1 Clostridiales bacterium
AATTCTTTGGTGAAACTGCCCTCGTACGCGCCCTTACCCGTGACGGTAACAATGTAAGTGCCCGCGCCAACGGGTTTGCCGTTAATATCGAGCTTGCCGGTCGAGCCCGCTTTTACCGCATAACTTACTTCGAAGTCGGTGCCCCTGACAAGCGTTCCGCCAAAGGTCGGCTCTTGCGCCGTTTCGTTGTACTCTTTCCCGACAAGGTCGGTAACGGGTACAAGCTCGTCGGTTACTGCCATCGTGGTCGGTTTTGTAATTTCATATTCTCTCGAATAAAACCAATCCCACGAATAATCGTCTCCGATACCGAAACCTCCTCCCTTTTCCGTCCAGTTTTCCTCATTTACCGTAAGCGTTACGCCGTTTTTATCAAGCACATGTGTCGTGTTGTCGGTACGAATCTGAACTTCGTATCTATACTTTCCTTCTACGAATGTATCGTCTTCACTCCATATCCATTCGCTTCCATCATACTTTTTCCACCGATGCGTGCCTAAATTCAACGGTACGTCTCCCACTATATTAAAAGTCGGCCGTACAACGCTTTTCATATAGCCCACAACGTCATCAATATTTGAAGTCGCGGTAATCGTGCTGACTACGATGCGCGTGTCTGTCTCTTCCGCGCGCGCTGTGTCCGCAGGGTTTGCAAACACAATGCCCAGCATAAGCGCAAGGCACATCGTAAGTCCCAAAATCAGCGTCAATATCTTTGATTTGTTCGCCTTGTTGTTTGTCATAATATTATCTCCTTTTAATTTTTGTGGGGGATATGTTCCGTGTCGCTTACGCGACTTAAAGCCTTTGTAATAACGTTGTATTTTTGCTCCTTACAAAAGCAAAAGCGCACCGCCCCATAGGTTTAGCCTATGCAGCAGTGCGTTAAAATTTTATTATATTCGCCCCAAAGGGCAGACTTGCGGCTTGCTTACTTGCCAATGATTGTCGCAGACTTGTCATACCTTGTCAACTCCTTTTGCCTGTATCTTGCATTTTTTTTGCAGGTTATTCGGTGTTAATAGCTTAGCGCACCTTAATATGATGCGTTTTATTTTTTATATCCTACCATAAATTTCTCAAAAAATCAAGCCTGATTTCCTCACCATTACGTGTATTTACGAAATTTGAAAATGATTCATACCAAATTTATTGCCTTCTGTCGTGTGTATTGCAAACCGCCGCGAATCGACAAAGCCGAACGCCGAGTTGAAAAAGGCACCGAAAAAAACACGGCAAATTGTGAAACAGACATTGCAATACCAAAATAATACCAACTTTTCAAGCACGATTTCAAAAAATTTTCCGACTCTATGCATGAATATCAAGGACGTTCAGAATTCTTTTGAATGTGTCTTGACCGTCAAGGCAAGTATCTCTTAGCCAGCCTTTTTCTTGATTCCAGTTTGCAAGTCCACGATAATAGAAAGACTTTTTGGAATCTTCTATAATGAACGGAATTATATTAAATCTAAGACACTCTTTCAAAGCAATCAACCTGCCGACTCTGCCGTTTCCGTCTTGGAACGGGTGAATATATTCGAAGTCCGCATGAAGCTCAATAATATCGTCGATGGTTATATCACTTTTAGAATTAAAATTCGTAACGAGTTTATCCATCGCATTATGGACTTCGCTCGGCTTGCAAGTTTCTTTTCCGCCGACGGTATTTGCTCGCTTTTTATAATCTCCGACGGCAAACCAATCGAGAGATGAAGCCTTCGTTCCTTGTTTCAATAGCAAATGAAGATGCTTGATAATATTTTCGCTCAAAGGCTCTAATGCCTTATCGATCACATAATCGATTGCTCGGAAGTGATTGCTTGTTTCAATAATATCATCAACAGGGATTCCATCGCCGACGTCAATCGTTCTTGTTTCGAAAATTAACCTCGTTTGATCTTCCGTAAGTTTAGAACCTTCGATGTGATTAGAGTTATAAGTCATTCTGACTTGTAATTCATGATAAAGTCCGCCTGAAATCTTAGCTTCTTTTTCTTCACGCAAAATTTGCAGAATGTGATTATCGCAAACTTCTCTGAACAAATCGTTAGGATTGCAATGCAAGAAATCCGCTATCTTAACAAGCACATTATTGGCAATTTTCTCGCCCTTTGATATCTTGGCAATAGTTCTGGATGAAATACCGAGTTGAGTAGTTAAGTCAGACTTGGTTAAACCAATTTCATTGAGTTTATTTTCTAACAGCTTATAAGAATACATATCTGCCTCCTGGTTTCTTTACTTATTATACCACAATAAAAGCAAAAAGTAAAGATATTCAAGACAAAAAGTAAAGACTTCATGTTTTATTGCCTTTCGTCGTTGCTTTTGTAGCACATGTCAGCGGCAATAGCAACTACCGCGAAAAATAGCACTTAAAACTTTTATGTTTACTGATTGAGTCAGACTCGAAAGAGTTTGGCTCTTTTCTTTTTACGGCACTATTTTTCTCTCAAAACAAGTTTGTAGTTGCTAAGAACACAATTATCCGACGACCGAATTTGCGACGTTTTGCAGAACAAAATGACGTCGAATACTATGTTCACGATACTGCTTGGCTTATAAACTTTGATGATTTTATGAGTAAAATAAACCCGCAAGGCGAACAAGTTAAGTGCGAAATGCCGCTTCTAAGGAATAAGCACGACTCACTTATTCGTTTTAATCGGACTCATAAATATGCCGTTGATAAGCATACAATCGACAGATGCACGGCATCGGATAACGTATCTAAGTTTCTGCACGGAAGAATATGGATTATAAACTACCGCGAATTGGAAAAAGAGATCGAACGTAGAGTCGAAGAAGGCTCAGAAAAGAAACGCGAAAAATTATGAAACAGACATTATAATAGCCGAGGGTATCGAAACTCTCGGCTATTTTTTGTGTTGGGCATAAATAAAAGGAATCGTATCGGTCGATGCGATTCCTAACGGAAGTGGCGTCGGATCCCGGGCTCGAACCGGGGGCCTTGCGCTTAGGAGGCGCACGCTCATATCCAACTGAGCTAATCCGACAGATACATTATATTTTACTCAATTTGCCTGAAAAATCAATGGTTTGAAGTTCATCAAACAAAAGATATTTAATGTTCTGAAAGACAGTTTTAGCATTGAAAACTATGCCAAAACTATGCCAAAACACCACTCAGCACAATATATTGACTTAAAATTGTCGTCGAAACACAATATATTGTGGTTTTTGTAGGCTAAATCCGCACCTTAGGAGGGCGCCGTTATATCCATTTAACTACGGAAAGATATATTAAATTTTACAGGATATAGCAATACCCACTTTGGCGAACTTTTTCGCCGTGGCAACCATTTAGGTCACCAAATTTTATTTTAGCCGTCTGCCGTATCGTCAAAACGCACGCTTTTAAGCGGTTTTTGCATAGTTTTGCCCGTTTTTACGGGTTCATATTAGGAATAGCAAACCCTTAGCAGGCGCACGCTCATATCCAACTGAGCTAATCCGACATCTCTTTTATTGTACTCTGATTGACCGAAAAATCAATGATTTGAAGTTGCTTGAACAAAAGAAATTCAGCAACCCGAAAGATAGTCAACGCATTGAAAACCCTGCCAAAACTACACCGAAATGACATTGAACACAATATATCTTGACGCATACCGTCAAAATAGAACATATTGCGGTTTTTACAGGTCAAGTCCGCACCTTGGGATGTTGGTGCTACATTCTACTGAACCACGCGAACATGTTGCACACGAAAGCAATTTTGCAGACGAGCGCTCATTGTTTGATTATAACACCCAAAGCGACGTTCAGTCAATCGTTTGCGTCAAGCCGTCGCGAAATTCCGTCGGGGTCATTCCGTACAGGCGCAAAAACTGCCTGTTGAAGTAACTTATGTTGTCGAAGCCCACCGCCCGTGCAATGTCGCACACCGCGCGATTGCCGCTCGAAAGCAACCTTTCGGCGTTAAACAGCCGCAGACGGTTGGCGTAATCGATGACGGAAAAACCCGTAAACGCCTTGAACAATTTCATAAGATAAAACTCGCTGTAACCGCAGTGCCCGGCTACGTCGGCGACCTCTACCTTGCCGGGAAGGGTTGCCGCGACGTAATCGATTGCCTGTCGTGCGGCATGGGTGCGTTTGCGGTCGGTAATGCTCGGCGAACCGACTGTGGCGTGCGATTGAAGCAATGCAAGCAGATTGCCGACTTCAACGGCTGTTTCGTCGGAATTTGTGCGCGCGCCGAACAAAGCATTTATCGTTGCGCCTATTTCGTCGGCGTTGTCACCGTGCATATGACAGGCGGGCGCACTGCCGTTGAAAAATGCCGCATACCTGTCGACGCCGACAAAGTCCCGACTGTTTGACGCAAGACGGAAATTGAGCAATACAGCGTGCAAAGTGACGCTTTGACTGCTTAAAGCACAGAAAGCGTGCATACTGAACGGCGGAAACACGCACACATCGCCTTTTGTTGCGGTGTAATTTACGCCGTCGCAACACACGGTAAGCGTGCCGTCGCAAACCAGGACGACTTCCAGTTCCTCATGTCTGTGTACGGGATAAAAGGGGCAAATGTCACACCTTTCCGCTACGTAGCGCGACAAAAAAGCCCTGCCGCCCGAAGAACACAGCACGTTAAAATTTTCGTTTTGTTTGCAGTGAACAGCAATTGACATACGTCTAAACCTCGCGTTTGGTTCAGCCCTGAAGCCCCTTTGCCTGACGTTCCATATCTTCGATTACTATGTCGTAAATTTCGCCGAGGGAAGCGCAGTATTCCAGTACCTTCCAGGGTTCGTTGGTGTGAAAATGCAGTTTGATGAGTTCGTCGTCGCCGACAACAAGAAGACAGTCGCCATTGAGGTTGGCGTTGATGTAGTCGATTATTTTTTGGTCGCTGAGGTTGGTGCCTTCAAGCAAAAGTTGCGTGTCATACTTAAATTCAAGCATAATTTTCTCCTTCGGGCTTTCCGTTTTCGGACAGCCGCTGTTAATTTTACCTGCCGCACAAAATCACGTCAAAACAATTCGACTGCATGGACGCAGGCATTTATTGTCACTACGCTCTACGGGCGAGCAGCACCACCGTTTCCACCTGGTCGGTGTTTGGAAACATGTCGTAGGGGGTCGCCGACAACACTTCAAAGCGCGACGTAAGCATTGACAGGTCACGCGCGAGAGTTGCCGAATCGCACGAAATGTAGGCTACGTTGTTGAAATTTGCTTTGCAAATCGAGTTGCAAATGCCCTCGCCGAGTCCCTTACGAGGCGGATCCACCACCAGAGTCATACGCTTTCCTGCGTTTTGTGCGGTAAGCCGAGGCAAAACTTCGTTGGCGTCGCCAAGTATGTTTGTAAGTCTCGGGCTGTGGTTGAGCGCAGCCATTTCGTCGGCGTCTTTGACGGCGGACGGCACGATTTCGACGGCATACGTGTCATAAGCATCACTGCAAAGCACGTTGGTAAGCACTCCGACTCCGGAAAAACAGTCAACCAGCACTTCGGTGTCGGCAACGTCAATCATCTGTCGCACTTGCGTGTAAATGGCGTTTTTCACTTCGTTGTTCACTTGGAAGAAACTGTCGGGGCGAAGACGGAACGTCGTGCCGAGGTGAGTGCTTTCGATATATCGAAGTCCTGCAATGTGGCGGGTGATTTTACCAAGAATAACGTTGTTTTTACCGCTGTTTATGTTGACGAAAAGCCCTACTTTGTCAAAGTTTTTCGACAACGTATCGTAAAATTCCGTCAAATCATGGGCAAACTCGCCGTTGCTGACAACGACTGCCAGCAGTTGTCCGTCAATGTACCTTGCAACAATATGTCGCACCTCGCCGCCAAACGTTTTTTCGTCGTAGGGGGCAATTTCGTTTTGGTTAAGGTAGTCGCGAAACAGTTCCACCAGTTTCTTACTCCACAAACCGCCCAACAGACAGTTGTTCATGTCAACTACTTCGTGGGTGCCGCGTTTGTACATACCTATCTTTACGTTGCCGACAGTTCCCGACACAGGCAGACTAAGTTTGTTGCGATAGGCAAACACATGCGGCGACGGTACGCAACGTCCCACCGCCACTCCGTCCAGTTTGCCGATTTTGGTAAGGTTTCGCTGCACCTTGCGTTGCTTAAAGGACAACTGCTCGGCGTACTTCATGTGCATGAGCGAACAACCGCCGCAAACGCCGTAGTAGGGGCAACGCGGTTCTTCGCGCTTCGGTGAGCGTTCGACAACCGTCACTACGTCGCCGTAGGCAACATTGCCCTTTACATGGTTTATTTTTACTTTTGCCCGTTCGCCGACGCACAGAAACGGCACAAACACCGTTACGCCGCCGACAACGCCTACCGTTTCGGCATTGCCGTAGTCCCCGGCGACAAAATCTACAATATCGTTTACTTTCATAATTTTTCTACACTTGTATCGCAAAACCGCTACGTCAAAATTTTCGTTTTCCGCCGTTTGCCGCACACTTATTTGCAAAACATGGGGTGTGACGTCATCACCAATAATATTTGTGAGGCGGTTTTACCGCACTGCCGCAAAAAATTTCCGTCCCGAACGGCAATGCAATTCTGTTATCTGCGCTTATTATAACACAAAAATGCTTTTTAGTAAAGAGCGTTTGCGCAATTATGTCCGTTTCATGCAGTTCGGCGTAGTCCGATTCGGTAAAAGGCAGCATACTCGTTGCCCAAAAGTCGAAGAAAATCTGCCTCGTTGCCAAAATTTACTGCATCGACCTGCCCGAACGGTTGCTTCGAACCGAGTGCGCCGTGCGTCACGACAAGTAAAATGCGCGTCGAAGAAGCGTTGCCTTGCAAAGACATCCCCGTACTTCCGGAAAACATCGGACCCATAGCAGGCACAAGCGCAGGTCCGTGAACGCCGGCAAACCGATTCTTCGGCAAAGAAGTAACTGCAAACAAACCGACAGAAAAGTAATTCAGATACTGCACCGTCTGCAAATACACAGATAAATTTGTCTCATAAGGTTTTCTTGCCGACAAGGCTTTTGTAAATGCTGTCGGAAACAAAACCGCTTTCCCCGACATATGCAACACCACCGAAAACATAAATCTACAAAAAACGAGGACTTTTCCGTATGGAAAAATCCTCGTTTTTATATTTATTTTCTGTTTTTTGTATTCAAAATCACTATACGTATCGATTTTTTTATTACAGTGCAGGCTGCCGAACACCACTACACTTCATCAACTGAGCTCAAACATACCCGTGTACAGTTGGTAGTACTTACCGCGCTGTGCGATAAGGTCGTCGTGGCTGCCGCGTTCGATAATACGTCCGTGTTCCAGCACCATGATGGCGTCGCTGTTGCGTACCGTGCTGAGTCTGTGCGCGATTACAAACACCGTGCGGCCTTCCATAAGCGCGTCCATACCCTTTTCAATCAGCCATTCGGTACGGGTGTCGATACTGCTCGTTGCCTCGTCCAGGATAAGCACCGGCGGATCGGCAACGGCTGCGCGTGCAATTGCAATAAGCTGGCGTTGACCCTGCGACAGGTTTTCGCCGTCGCGCGTAAGCACCGTGTTGTAACCTTCGGGCAAGTGTTTGATAAACTGGTGCGCATTTGCCGATTTTGCCGCGGCAATACACTCTTCATCGGTGGCGTCCAGTCTGCCGTAGCGTATGTTGTCCATTACGGTTCCGGTAAACAGGTGGGTGTCCTGAAGCACCATTCCGAGAGATCTGCGCAAGTCTGCTTTCTTAATCTTGTTGACGTTTATTCCGTCGTAGCGGATTTTGCCGTCCGGCACGTCGTAAAAGCGGTTGATAAGGTTGGTTATTGTCGTTTTGCCTGCGCCCGTGCTGCCTACAAAAGCAATCTTTTGCCCCGGTTTTGCATACAGCGACACGTCGTACAGCACCGTCTTGTTTTCGTCGTAGCCGAATGTCACGTCCTCGAAGCGCACGTCGCCTTTCAGCTCCGTATAGGTAACCGTTCCGTCATGGTGCGGATGTTTCCACGCCCAACGCCCTGTGCGGGTTTCGCTTTCGGTAATGTTGCCGTCGTCGTCGATGTCGGCGTTTACAAGCATTACGTAGCCGTCGTCAACTTCCGACGGGGTGTCCAGAAGCGCAAACACGCGTTCGCCCCCTGCCACCGCCATAAACAGCAGGTTGATTTGTTGCGAAATTTGCTGAATTGGCATGGTAATCTTGCGGATGTACAGCAGAAACGCCGCAATTATACCGACAAACGCCAGTTTGTTGTCCGACTGCAACGCGATTACCGCGCCGATTACGGCAATGCCCGCGTAAAAGAAGTGGCTCAGGTTGTTGACAATAGGTCCCAGAATGTTGGCGTAGGCGTTTGCCTTTGCCGACACGTGTTGCCAGTTGTCGTTGATTGCGTCAAAGCCTTCGATTGTTTTTGCTTCGTGGTTGAACGCCTTGACGACTTTTTGTCCTTCCACCATTTCTTCGATGTATCCGTTAAGTTTGCCCACGGCAACCTGTTGCGCGACAAAGTTGTTTTTGCTTTTGCCGCCGACGATCTTGACGACAAGTCCCATAAGCAGCAACATAACAATCATTACCAGCGTCAACTGCCAGTTGAGCGCAAACATTACTGCAAACACGCCAAGGATTGTCAGTACGCTGCTTATCATTTGCGGCACGCAACGAGCCAGAAACTCGTTTATCATGTCGATATCGTTGGTGTAGCGGCTCATCAATTCGCCGTGCGTCGTGGTGTCAAACACCTTGATAGGCAACGTCTGCATGTGCGTAAACAGTTCGTCACGCATTCGCTTCATCGTTTCGGTGGAAATTTTGACAAGCAATTTGTTGTCAACCCACACGCACACGGTGTTGACAAGGTACACCGCCGCAATTGCGCCAACCATGATGGCAAGGAAGGTAAGTTTGTTTGCGGTGTTTACCGCGCCGTCGGGAGAGGTGGGTATTGCAAGGTTGTCCAGAAACTCGATTCCCGTAAACTTAGTGCCGACATCCGCACTTGTTGCGGGAAGCCCTGAAAGAAGCGGCGACAGAATGTACGTACCTGCGATGTTGCAGGCGGCCGCAAGGGCGATAAGCACTACTACCAGTATCATACGCCACTTGAAGGGTTTGAGGTAACTAAGTATGCGCAGCGTTGTACCCTTAAGGTTTTTTGGGCGGTGCGCGGTCATTTTTCTGTTAGGTCCCGGCATCAGTTTTCACCTCCTTCGCTGTTCACGGAGTCATCCTGACCCTTTTGTTGCGAGTTGTAAACCTCGCGATAAATTTCACAGTTTTGCATAAGTTGGTCGTGCGTGCCGACAGCATTGATTTTGCCGTCGTCCAGCACGATGATTTTGTCGCATTCCGCAACGGAAGAAATACGCTGCGCAATGATAATCGTGGTCATGTTTTTGTCCAACTGCTTCAGTCCCGCGCGGATTTTGGCATCGGTTGCCGTGTCCACCGCGCTGGTGCTGTCGTCCAGAATCATTATTTTGGGCTTTTTAAGCAGTGCGCGCGCAATACACAGACGCTGCTTTTGTCCGCCGCTGACGTTTACACCGCCCTGTCCGAGGTCGGTTTCGTAGCCGTCGGGGAAACCGCTTATAAATTCGTCCGCGCATGCAGCCTTGCACGCTTCGGCAATCTGTTCGTCGGTGGCGTGCTCGTTGCCCCACAGCAGGTTTTCGCGGATTGTCCCGCTGAACAACACGTTCTTTTGCAGTACCATCGACACTCCTTCGCGCAGGTTGTACAAGCTGTAATCTTTTACGTTGTGACCGCCGACAATTACCGCTCCGCCCAGCACGTCGTAAAAACGCGGAATAAGTTGCACAAGGCTGCTTTTGCCGTCGCCGGTGCCGCCGATTATGCCTACCGTTTCGCCCGACTTGATGTCAAGGTTGATGTCCTCGAGAGTCAGGTTGTCCTTGTTGTTGCTGTAGCTGAAGTTTACGTGGTCAAACACGATGCTGCCGTCCGCGACGGTCAGGTCGCTTGCCGCGCCTTCGATGTCGGGTTCCGTTTCAAGCACTTCGTAAATACGGTCGAGGGACGCGCGCGAAAGCACCAACTGCACCGCCACGAAGCAAATCATCATGACTGACGACAAAATCTGCGAGCAGTAACTCATCATTGCCGTCAGCGTGCCGCCCTGGATGCGACCGCCTACAATGTCCACGCCGCCCACGATAAGCAGGGCGATAATCGTGCCGTACACAACCACGTTTACCACGGGGTTCATCAGTACCATAAACTTTTCGGCGGCGTACTGGGTCTGACGCACCTCTTCGGTTGCGTTGCAGTACTTGCTCTCTTCGTAATCCTCACGCACAAACGCCTTCACCACACGGATTGCAACAAGGTCTTCCTGCACAAGGGCGTTCATCCGGTCGTACTTTTTCAGCATGCGTTTGAACAGCGGATGTACGCGCATGGAAATAAACGCCATACCCGCGCCGAGAAGCGGAATCGCAACGAGGAAAATCCACGCCATACCCGGTTCCGTCACGAAAGCCATCACTGCCGAAAAAATAAGCATTGCCGGCGCGCGGATTACGGTACGGATAATCATCATAAACGCCTGTTGAGCATTGTTTATGTCGGTCGTGCTGCGCGTAACAAGGCTTGCCGTGCTGAATTTGTCAACATTGCTGAAACTGAAGTCCTGAATTTTGCCGAACAACGCTTTACGCACGTTTTTGCTGAAGCCTGCGCCTGCGTCTGCACAGAATTTGCCCGCAAGGCTGCCCAGCGTAAGACTGCACACAGCCGACAACACCATCAGCACGCCGTAGGTAATTACTATGTTGCGCATTGCGTCCGCCGTTACGGCAACGCCTGCGGCTTCGCTGCCGGCAAGCGTGGCAATTGTAAATGTCGACCAGTCGAGATAGGTAATGCGGCTTGTCAGCAGTTGCTGAGTTGCGTACAACTGCATCGAGTTGAGAATATTGGACATAAACAGCGGCAGAATTACTTCCAGTGCCGTTTCCAACAGTACGAAAATTACCGTAAGTATCGACTGTAATTCGTACCCTTTTGCTTGTTTAAGTAATTTCTTGATCATACTTCACCTTAATTGTTACTTTGCTCGTCGCGAAGATTGCAGGCTATTTTGTCAAGCAATTCCGCAAGGCGCACTTTGTCGTCGTCGGTCAGCCCGCGCAGTACGTCCTGCTCGTATTGTTCCATGTAGCGGCGCAAATCCAGCGACATATTGTTGCCTTTGTCTGTCATGGTCACGATTTTGTTGCGTTTGTCCTTGCTGCACACGTCGGTTTGCAAAAAACCGCTTTGTTCCATGCGCGACACTATCCCTACCACCGTAGGGTGCGACACCTGCAGGTAGTCCTCTATTTCCTTCTGGCTGCAACTGCCGCCGACACAAGTAAGAAAACGCAGCACCCTTACCTGTGACAACGTAAGGTTGTGGTCTTTCAGATTGTTGTCGGCTTTTTGCCGCACCTTGTCGGAAATATACTTAATCGTGCCGACAATTGTTTTGTTTTGCATTTGTTTCTCCGTAAGGCAGTCGGCTGCACCTGCCCCCTTTTTTGTATTTTGTCAGACAGCAAAATAAAAAATGTGTAGCCTGCTACGCAAAAGCGTAGTGTGCTACACATTATACGAAATAAATCATTCCAAGTCAACCTTTTGAGGGCTGTTTTTTACAAAAAATTTTTAGGGTTAATTTCGCCATCACTAACAACCTTGGGAATGTCCTTTTCCGCGGCGAAGCCGTAAGTAGGGGAAGCGACACTAACCGTACAAGCCC
>DPQS01000036.1:12051-12931 GCA_003537755.1 Clostridiales bacterium
TAGTGATGGCTAAATTAACCCTAGATATTTTACACAAGCGCGGCGCGGAACAAGTTGCGCACCGTCAATGGCGGTCGTGTTTTCCGTTGGCGTCGGACGTGTCAATGCCGCACATATTAAAGATAAAGGTAACAACGGCGGTAACTATCGCCACAATCGGCCACACAATCCAGGTAAAGCCCCAGTTACCGCCGATAAACGACCACAACAGATACACGGCCAACGCCACTGCCCATATTAAGCCCAGCACGCCTTTGGCGATTGCCTTTTTGTCGGAATTTTTGTCGATGGCTTCGTTGGCTTCGTTTTGTGCGCAGGGTGCGGTTGCTTCCGAGGCGGCTGTAGCTTGCGTGGCGCTTGCCGTTTGCTCGGGTTGTACATCGGCTGCGGCTTCGTTTGCGGCAATGCCGTCGGTGTTGCCCTTAAGCAGGTAATCGGTAGTAACGCCGAAAATGTCCGCCATCTGCACCACCTTGTCCAGTTCCGGCAGGGCGGCGTCGCTTTCCCACTTGCCGACCGATTGACGGGTTACTCCGAGGCGATACGCCAGTTCTTCCTGCGACCAGTTGTGACTTTTGCGAAGTTCCGCTATTTTTTGCGACAGTTTCATTTTTTCTCCTTTGCGGCGCGTACCTTTACGACTGACGTCACAAACGCCGCGCCGATGTGTTTTTACGACCCTATTATACACCCGATTGCCGACAATTACCACCAATTTTACCTTACAATCGCCGCAACCTGTGGTTGCATTTACGCAAATTTTGCGTTACGTACATGTTTTTCAGGCAAAATATACTCACCTTGCCTTGTGAAGCAAGGTAAGTATATTAGTATTAGTCGTACAATCCCGTAGGCTTCCAGCTTGTGCTGCCTATCGTCG
>DPQS01000036.1:13092-13225 GCA_003537755.1 Clostridiales bacterium
TTCGCAAAATCCTACCGCGCCGTTGCCGTAGGCACCTACGTGTTGACGACATTTTGTGAACAAACGGTTTTCAGGTAATTTATCATAAGACAACTTTGCTCCTTGCACTGATACATTTCTTACAGTCGCACTG
>DPQS01000030.1 GCA_003537755.1 Clostridiales bacterium
TATTAGTGATGGCTAAATTAACCCCGTTGACAAATCCGTCGATTGTGGTACAATTTAACTACTAATTACACCAAGGCGTTTGTCCGATTTGCCGCTTGCGGCGGCGTTCGGAACGGCGCAACATCGTGGAAAATTCAGACTATGGAAATTTTTACACCAAATCAGTTGTGGGCAGAGTTCGATCCCGCAACGGAACAACTTGACAGCGACGTGTTTGCCGTCCGCGATTACGACGGCGTAGAGGTCAAAAAACTGTACTTCAACGGTACGGTCTTTCCGAGCGGTCACAAGACGCGCGTACTGGGCGTGGTTTGTCGCCCGTCGGAAGGCGATGCTACCAAAGGCGTGCTTGTCGTGGGCGATTACCGCAAACCCGTATGCGTCGACGACCTCGTGGCACTTGCCAAAAACGGCTTTGTGGTAATGTCGGTGGACTACGCGGGACGCGGAAATCTCGGCACAATCTACCCCGAAGAGCAGGACTACCTCAACGCAGACGTTGCGGAAAGCCTGTACTACGTGGGCAACAGCGTCAAAGACAACAAAATTTACGAATACGTCAAAAATACCCGTCGCGCAATCGGCTACATGCTGGAAGAAGAAGGCGTTGACGAATTGTCTGTCGTCGGCGTGGAAAGCGGATCTTTTATCGGCACAATAGTGCTTGGTACCGACAACCGCATTTCGCGAGGAACGGTGGTGTTCGGACCGCTGTACGCGACCTACCCCCTTAACGAAGCCGACAATGCCGAACTGTCCGAACGTCTTGCCGAAGAGGACGTTGCGCGTGCCTGGACGATGGGACTTGCTCCGCAAAGTTACCTTATGCAGATAAGCGCGCCGCTGTACGTGGTAATTTCCGCCAACAGCGCAAACGTGGACATAGTGGAAGCAGGCAAAATGTACTACCGCGTAAACGACGACAGCCGCCTGCTGATACTGCCGACGACACTCGATTACCTGCCGCAAAAGTACATAGACAGCGTGGTTGCCTGGCTTAAAGGCGAAACGGTGGAGGAAAACTTCGACCTTACGTCATTTGAGGAAAACGGCAGTTACGGCTTGAAACTTGCGACAAAAAGCAGCGCGGAAAACACGTCCGTGTGGTACTGCGTCAATCCGTCGCACCCTGCGCGCTACTGGACCAAGGCAGACCTTACACCCTGCGAGGACGGTTTTACTGCGTCGGTCGACGTGTACGAAAAGGATTGCGAAGTTGCCGCGTTTTGTCTGATTGACGGCAAGGTGGCTGTTTCGTCCGCACTGACGGAAGTGAAAGTGCACAACGCTGCAAATGTCAGGTTGCCCGGCAATGTCGTATTCAGCGGTGCAGGAGGACAAAGCCTTATTCCTGTCAGGGAACAGAGCGGTTGGTGGGGACAAAACATCGACGCACGTCTTGCAAAGGGATTTTTGGGCATTGTAGGCATGGAAGGCGACGGTTTTGCCACATTCGGAATATGTGACCCGTCGGTCAAACGTTCGCAATCTTTTACCGTAAGTTTCGACGTGTGTACCGACGTAAGGCAGAAACTTACAATTTACGTGGTGTGCGGCTACGGTTGCGACAACACGACTTATGTCTGCACGGCAAAACTTATCGGCGACGGCAAGTGGCAACGGGTGACTGTCGAAACCACCGATTTCCACCGCGTGGACGACAGCCGTCCCATGACCGACGAGGATCGTCCCGACTGCCTGGAAATTTTTTCCGAAAGCAAAGTGATTGTAAACAACATCATTGTGGTGTAGTTTATTTGCGCCTTTTAAGGACATAATTAAAGGCGTGATGGTTATGTCGTCGCAGACGGCAAAGACAATTGACTGTGTCGGCGGTGACGACAAACGGAAATTCGTATGACAAACGACGACAAAAATCTGACAAACGACAATACAAACGTGCCTCAAACCGGCGTTGAAGGGCAACAAACGTCACTTTCGGACAGCGAAAGCGGTGCGTTTGGTGCTGCCCTGAAACAGACGGAAACAACTGCCGACGGCACGGAAGTAACTGCCGGACAAACATTTGCGGACGAAAGTTTTGCAGCCATGCAAGGCGTTGACGAAGGCGATACGGACGCTGTTTTGCAAAAAAGCGGCAACGCGGACGACGCAGAGGCGGACGTTCGCGCCGCGCGCCGCAAAAAGGCGGACAAGGTTGTCAACATAGTTCTCATCGTGGCGATAGTGCTGCTTGTATTGGCAAACCTGCTTCGTTTCTTTGTGTGGACGGACGTTACCATTCTGCAAAACAGCATGCAACCTACCTACGACCCCAACGACAAAGTACTTGTCGCAAAACTCAGACAGGTTGACACTTCGGACGTCGTTGTGGTGTACAAGTATGACGTGGACAAGTTTAAGGCGTACTTTGCGCCCGCTACGGAAAAGGGTGACGGCGGCAAGTACGAACTGTTGATTAAGCGTGCCGTGGCGGTTGCGGGCGACAGCGTGTGGACAACGGAAGTCGCCACCGGTAAAGGTACTCGCTACGCCTTTGCGATACGCAAATACGGGCATACGTATTACGAATTTTACGTATTTGACAGCGACCCGGGTGCCGATGTTTACTGCAATTGCGAGGGACTGGCCGCGGGCAGATATGTACTGTGCGAAAGCCTTGACCGGGCAAAAAGTCTGTACGGCGAGCACGTACTTCAAATTACTACCGACAAGACGGGCATGCTTGGCAAATATACAGAAGCTAGTCCGCTGACACTTGCCGACAATCAGTTGCTGCTGCTTGGCGACAACCGCGACAGAAGCAATGACAGCCGTGACATGGGACTGTCCAATTACGGGCGGATTCTCGGCGTTGTGGTAAGGCAAACTTACGACGAGTGATTGACAGTAGTAAACTAATATGATACAATACTTTCACAACCCTATCGAGAGTGACCGAGAGACGGACTCGTTGACGTCACAGCAACCTAAAAAGTTGTTAGGTGCTAATTTCCGCAAGCCGACCGAAATCTACAATCGGTGCGACTTGGAAGATGGGACGGCGAAAGGCTAATTTTGCGCGGTCTTGTCCCGTTCGGGGCAGGGCTTTTTTTGTCCGAAGCGGGTTTTTGGACGGCAAAAGGTACCGATACGCCTTCGATGGTTGAAAAGGAGAACAAATGAAACCAAGTAAACACAGGTATTTCACGTCCGAAAGCGTAACCGAAGGACATCCCGACAAAATGTGCGACCAGATTTCCGACGCGATTCTGGATGCAATTCTTGCCAAAGATCCCGACGCGCGCGTCGCATGCGAAACGGTGGTGTGCACGGGTACGGTTTTTGTAATGGGACAGATTACGACTACCGCCGTCGTCGATTACGCGCAGATTGTACGCGACACGGTGCGCAACATCGGTTACACGCGTGCCAAGTTCGGCTTCGACGCGGACAGTTGCGGAGTAATCATTTCGCTGGACAAGCAGTCGCCTGACATCGCTCTCGGCGTTGACAAATCCGACGAGTATCGCGACCGCGGCGAAATACTGGATATGTACGGCGCGGGCGACCAGGGCATGATGTTCGGCTACGCTTGCGACGAAACGCCCGAATATATGCCCATGGCAATTACGCTTGCGCAACGTATCAGCCGCCGTCTTGCCGACGTGCGCAAAAACGGCGAAATTACCTACCTTCGTCCCGACGGAAAGTGTCAGGTGACGGTGGAATACGACGAAAACGATCGCCCTGTGCGCGTGGATACAATCGTACTCAGCACCCAGCACGGTCCGGACGTCACGGCGGAACAGATTGCTTCGGACATGATCGAGCACGTAATCCGCAAGGTCGTCCCCATGGAACTGCTGGACGAGGACACCAAGTACTACATCAACCCGACGGGTCGTTTCGAAATCGGCGGACCCGCTGCGGACAGCGGACTGACGGGGCGCAAAATCATCGTGGATACCTACGGCGGTTATTGTGCGCACGGCGGCGGCGCATTCAGCGGAAAGGATCCCACCAAGGTGGACCGTTCGGCGGCGTACATGGCGCGTTACATTTGCAAAAACATCGTTGCGGCAGGCCTGGCGGAGCGTATTCAACTGCAGGTTTCCTACGCAATCGGTCGCAGTAAACCCGTATCGATAGACGTCAACACCTACGGCACCGGAAAGGTGAGCGACGGCGCATTGTCGGAAATCATTGCGGAAGAATTTGACCTTCGTCCGCGCGCGATTATAGGCAAGTTCGACCTTCAACGTCCCATTTACCTTGCAACGGCAAGTTACGGTCATTTTGGTCGCGAAGGCTTCCCGTGGGAACAATTGGACAAGGTGGAAGAGTTGCAAAAATACTTGCACGTATAAACTTTTTGACGACAAAAATGTCTGCGCTCAGGGTGACAGTTTTGTCTAGGTGCAGACAAAATATCTGTTTGAAAAATTGTGACAGGTTGCGGATTTCCGATATTTTACATCTGACTTTCCGCATTTCCCGTAGACAACGAAAATGAGGTTTGCAAACTTCCGATGTTTTGCGTATTCGGTTGTTTGCAACATTGCAATCTTGTAAGCCGTTGTTTCAGGCAAAACGGCTTGGCAAACAACAATCGGCGAGGTGTCGCATGGCAGACAACAACGTGACGGTTAAGGGTACCGTTGCTTCGGTCGTTTTTCGCAACGACGAAACGGGCTACACGGTGCTTGTATTGGAATTGGTCGACGGAGGTAAGGTTACCTGTGTCGGCTCTTTTGCCAATCTTTCCGTAGGTGCGGTGCTGTCCGTCAGCGGTCACAAAGTCAACCACCGCCAGTACGGGGAACAAATCGTCGCGGACAACTACACGATGTGCAACCCGACAAGTGAGGAAGGCATTGTCAGGTACCTCAGCAGCGGTCTTATCAAGGGCGTCGGTGCAGTCACTGCGCAAAACATCTACGATATGTTCGGCGACGACACATTCGGCGTAATCGAGAATAACCCGATGTTGCTGTCGCGCGTCAGGGGCATTTCCAAAAAGAAAGCAATGGAAATTGCCAACGCCGTGTCGGAACTGAAGTGCATGCAGGAGCAGATTATGTTTTTGCAGGGCTACGGAATGACGGTCAACCTCGCGATGAAAATCTACAACAACTACGGCGCGGACACCAAACGGCTGGTGCTTGCCAACCCTTACCGCCTTGTGGACGACATCGACGGTATCGGCTTCCTTACCGCCGACAAAATCGCCGTCAGCATGGGTGTCGATCCGCAAAGCGAGTTTCGTCTGCGCGCGGCAATCATTTACACTCTTCGCGACGCGGCGGAAAAGGACGGCAACACCTATCTGCTGTTTGACGCGCTTATGGAAAACTGTTCCAGGTTGCTGTCCGTTGACCTTACTCAATACGGGCAACTTGTTGAAGATACGGTTACTAAACTGGTGTTGGAACCGTCCGTCAAGGTGTTTGAAGTGGAAGGTCGCCGCTGTGTGTCCTTCATTCGCTACTACAAACTGGAAAGCGGCATAGCAAGCAAACTTGTCGCGCTCAATCACGACGTCAAGCGCATTTCCGTTGACGCCGACAGCCTTATCGAACAATTCGGTACGGTAAACAAAATCAAATTTCACGAAAGTCAGTCGGGCGCGGTCAAGGCTGCGCTGGTCAACGGCGTTACGGTGATTACGGGCGGACCGGGCACTGGCAAAACCACGATAATCAAGTGTATCGGACAGATTTTGTCGGGGCAGGGGCTGCGCGTGTTTTTCTGTGCGCCGACGGGCAGGGCAAGCAAGCGTATCACGCAAAGCACGGGCTTCGACGCAAAGACAATTCACCGCATGCTTGGCTTCGAAATGCACGACGACAAGCCGGCGTTCAAGTACAATTACCACAACCAACTGCCCTGCGACGCCGTCGTGGTGGACGAAGCGTCGATGGTGGACGTTACGGTGATGTACAGTCTGCTGTGTGCAATTCCGTCGGGTGCAAGGCTTATTCTCGTGGGTGACAAGGACCAACTTCCGTCCGTCGGCGCAGGCAACGTACTAAGCGACGTTATCCGCAGCGGCGTAATCGAAATACGTTACCTTACGCACATTTACAGGCAGTCCGAGGACAGCCTTATCGTGTCCAACGCTCACCTTATCAATCACGGGCACATGCCGGAGATTAACAACCGCAGCAAGGACTTCTTTTACATAAACACAAGCGACCCTGCCGAAATGGCGGACACCGTCATCGGACTTGTCACCAGACGTTTGCCCGGCTACACCGGTGCCGCGCCCATGGACATACAGGTGCTCGGCGCGCTTAAAAGCGGTCTTTGCGGCGTTGAAAACATCAACAATCGTTTGCAGGACGCACTCAACCCGCGCGTCTACGGTAAAAACGAGATTAACGTCGGCTCGCACCTTTTCCGCGTGGGCGACAAGGTTATGCAGACGGCAAACAACTACGAGTTGCCTTTCGTCAAATTCGGCGAAGGCGCACCCGAGCAGGGGCAGGGCATATTCAACGGCGACATCGGGCACATCAAGACAATCGACCGCAACAACGGCATTGTGGAAGTGTGGTACGACGACAACCGTCTTGCCACCTACGGCGAGGCGGAACTTACCGACCTTACTGCGGCTTACGCCATTACGATACACAAAAGTCAGGGCAGTGAGTTCGACGTGGTGGTAATCCCCCTTGTCAGCGGACCGCCCACCCTTATCAACCGCAACCTGCTGTACACGGCAATTACCCGTGCCAAACGCGCGGTGGTGCTTGTCGGCAGCAAAAAAATACTTGCAATGATGGTGCACAACAACTACATTGCCGCACGTACAACCAACCTGTGCCGCTTTTTGCAAAGCGAAAAGGTCAAGTATCTGCGGTACTTTGCCGAAGGTGCCGAGGCTGAGAGCACCGACGACTATCCCGAGCAGATGCCCGACGATATCCTTGCGGATGAGGAATTCTGACCATGGATAGAGGCGTTAAGCGGTACAAACTGCGCACAAAACTGACGGAATTGTTTGCGCCGGTCGGATTCAGGTGCATTGCCTGCGGCAGAGAAGTGTTTGACGAAGTGGGCTTTTGTGACGAATGCCGTGCAAAATTGCCCTTCAACAACGGCAAAACCTGCAAAAAATGCGGCGTCAGGATAGACGGCGAAGAAGATTACTGCGGCAATTGCGTGGAAGGCAAGATGTACTTCGACAGGGCGTATTCCGTGTTCGACTACGACGGCGTCGTGCGCCGTGCCATACTCAGAATGAAGTTCGGCAACTGCGGCTCGTATGCGCGTGTTCTGTCGCGGTACCTTGCGTATCTTGCAAACAAACTCAAACTCGACTTCGACATTGTGACATTTGTGCCAATGTCAAAGTCATCTTACAAAAAGCGCAGGTACAATCAGGCAGAGTTGCTTGCGCGCGGATTTTGTGATATAATGGACGTCGACGACAAGTTTGTCTTAGCGCTGGTCAAGGTGAAGGACACTTCGCCGCAGGAAAAACTTAACCGCGCCGAACGCAAACAGAACCTCATCGGCTGTTTCCGTCTTGCCGACGGCGTGTCCGTCAAGGGTAAATCGGTACTGCTTATCGACGACATCAAGACAACGGGCAGCACCGTAAACGAATGCGCCAAAGTGTTGAAATTGAAAGGCGCGGCAGACGTAAACGTTCTGACCGTCGCTTCACGCCCGGAATACTTTGTGTACGAGAGCGACTACAATCTTTTGTGACGACAGAACATCAGGGTTAATTTCGCCATCACTAACAACCTTGGGAATGTCCTTTTCCGTTCTTTCGTGTGGACGTTCGTTCAGTGTATTACTTATTCATTTGCCATTGGCAAATAACATAGTCCGCAGGGCTATCGGAGGTTTTATGCAACAAAATTACGGTTGGGGCAATCGCCGTGCCGTCAAAAAATTGGAAAAGACAGCTAAACTTGTGGAAAAGTTGGCACCGGTGTACGCCGAAATGACCGACGAACAGTTGGCTGCGCAGACAAACGTATTCAAAACTCGCATTGCTGAGGGGGAAACTTTGGACAAACTTCTGCCCGAAGCCTTTGCCGTTTGTCGCGAGGCGGCTACTCGCGTGCTGGGACAACGTCATTATTTTGTGCAGATTCTGGGCGGCATTGCCCTTCACCGCGGCATGGTGTGTCAGATGGCAACCGGCGAAGGAAAAACGCTTACCGAAACGTTGCCTGCCTACCTCAACGCGCTTAGCGGCAAAGGCGTACACATTGTCACAGTCAACGAATATCTTGCCAAGCGCGATATGGAATGGATGGGCAAGGTGTACCGCTTCCTGGGACTTACCGTCGGCGTAACTTTGCATGACGATTCGTCGCTTGCCAAGCAGCGTGCATATGCCTGCGACATCACTTACGGCACCAACAGCGAGTTCGGCTTCGACTACCTGCGCGACAACGGTGTACTGAGCAAGGAAGCGCGTATGCAGCGTGGTCACAACTTCGCAATCATCGACGAAGTGGACAGCATTCTTATCGACGAAGCGCGCAATCCGCTTATCATTTCGCGCCCCGGCGACGAGGACGAAAGCAAAGCCTACGAAAAGGCCCGCCGTGTTGTCAGCCGCTCGCTTACGTCTGTCGGCTACGTGGACAGCGACGGCAACATCTGCGACGAACGCGGCAACATCGTCGAGGAAAACGGCAAATTTGCCTTTCTCAACAGGCGTTCGGACTACGACGAGGACGAGTCTGCCGTCAGGGAAAAGACCGTCGCCACTCCGGGCTACGTGCGCGAGGACGGTAACGAAAAAAAGGATGCGTCCAAAGTTTTCGATTACATTGTCGACCTCAAGGAACGCACCGTGCGCCTGACGGAACGAGGCATTTACAAGGTTGAGCAGGAATACAACGTGGGCAATCTGTACTCGCCTGCCAACTTCAAGTTGACCTACTACATCGACAACGCTCTGCGTGCAAAAGCACTGTACAAGGAAGGTGTCGATTACATCCGCGAGGGCAACGAAATTATTCTTATCGACGCCAACACGGGACGTAAAATGGAAGGACGTCGCCTGTCCGACGGTCTGCACGAAGCTGTCGAAGCCAAGTCGGGAATTATGCCTCGTCCGCAAAATAAAACAATCGCTTCCATCACGCTGCAAAACTACTTCCGTCTGTTCAACAAAATCAGCGGTATGACAGGTACGGCAAAGACGGAAGAAGAGGAATTCAACACAATCTACAATCTGGACGTGGTGGCAATCCCCACACACCGTCCGATGATCCGCGAGGACGAACCCGACCGTATTTACGGCTTGCGCGAGGTCAAACTTAACGCAATCGTTGCGGAAATCGCACGCCGTCACGCCACGGGACAGCCATTGCTTGTAGGCACTACGTCGGTGGACAGCAGCAACGAGTTGTCACGTCTGCTTAAAAAGGCAGGGCTCAAACACAACGTACTCAACGCCGTCAACCACAAGCAGGAAGCGGAAATCATCGCGCAGGCAGGCGAGTTCGGCGCAATTACCGTCGCAACCAACATGGCAGGACGCGGTACGGATATTCTGCTGGGCGGCAACCCCGATTTTTATGCACGCAGAGAAATGAAACAACTGCGCTACACCGACGAACAGGTGGAAATCGGCACAAGCGTTGTCAGCGGCGACGAAGAAACGACAAAGTTGCAGGAAACGTTTAAGCAACTTAAAGACAAGTACAAAATAAGTACGGAAGCCAACCGCCAAAAGGTGCTGGAAGTCGGAGGCTTGTGCGTAATAGGTACGGAACGCCACGACGCACGCCGTATCGACGATCAGCTCCGCGGACGCGCCGGACGTCAGGGCGACCCTGGTCACAGCATGTTTTTCGTGTCCATGCAGGACGATCTGCTGCGTATATTCGGCGACAGCCGTAAGCAAATGCTTATGTCGCTGTTTAGCGGACAGAAAGAAGACGAACCCATGCAGATGCGCATACTGGACAAGTTTATCGAGTCGGCGCAGAAACGCGTGGAAGGTATGTATTACACCGCGCGTAAAAACACCCTGCGTTACGACGACGTAAACAATCTGCAACGTCGTGCAATCTTTGCCGAGCGCAACCGACTGCTTGACGGCAACGACGTCCACGGCGAAGTGCTGGAAATGGCGCAGGAATTTGCACGCAAAGTGCTTGAGTCCTCCTGCGGTGGCGAAACGGACGTTGCCAAGTGGGATCTCGATTCCGTCAACGCAATGCTTAACCGTTTTCTGAAGGGCAATGACAGCACATTCTACTACGTGTACTACAACGGGCTGTACAACGACTACGACCAACCGATACTTACTGCGGACAACGTGAAGTCGGCGCGACAGGTTTGCGACCTTATTGCCGAACGCGTTACCAAAATGCTCGAGTGGCGCAGCAGTCAACCCACGCGCCCCGGCGACATCGACTTTGTAGATGCGGAACGTATCGTGCTTCTGCGCACTATGGACAGGCTGTGGATTGACCACACCGACGCACTGGACAACCTGCGCGACGGTATCGGTCTGCAGGCAATCGGTCAGCGCGACCCACTTACGGAATACAAACGTCAGGCGTTTGAGATGTTTGAAAAACTCAACGATATGATCAAGTTTGAAACGGTAGGCACGCTTATCAGCGTACAATTTCGCGCAAGCCGTCGCTACACGCGCCGTATCAAGTACGATCCGAGCATCAACCCGACGCTTGTGCGCAACGGTCCGTGTCCATGCGGAAGCGGACTCAAGTACAAAAACTGCTGCTTCGGCAAGGTGCCGGAAGAGGTGATACTTGCCTCCGGCGAAGTGAGCGTGGAAGCGGTGGACGAAAGCGATTTCCTGCCCGACCAAGCCGCACAGGGTGACGAAACGGAATTGCAAAACGGTACCGCTCAGGCGGAAAACACCGACCAGCAGCAAACTGACAACGGACCGCTTGTCGGCAAACGCAAGTGGGAAGCCGCTCAGGCGGAACGCCGCAACAAAAAGGCAAACGCGCAAAACGCAAAGGGCAACAACAAAAAATGATACTTGTAGAAGAACTTAGAAACAACGTAAAAAATCTGCAAAGCAAACTCGGCGGAATAGAAAACAGTTTCGACATCCCCAAACTTACACAGGAGCTTGCTTCTCTCAACGAGCAACAGCACGCCGCGGACTTCTGGAACGACGTCAAAAACGCCCAACAGGTGTCGCAACGCGCCAAAAACATCGAGGACAAGATTGCGGGACTTCGCAAGTTGCAGGGCAGACTCAACGACGTAAACGACCTGCTTGCCATGTGCGACGAGGACCCGAGTCTGCTGGACGAAACGGCGGCGGAACTGGCTTCGCTGGACAATGCAGTCAACGAAATGCACGTAGCTGCGCTTTTGTCGGGCAAATTCGACGCCAACAACGCTATTCTTACCCTTCACGCAGGTGCAGGCGGCACCGAAGCGCAGGACTGGGTGCAAATGTTGTATCGTATGTACACCCGCTATGCGGAGCGTCGCGGTTACAAGGTGGAAGTGCTGGATTTGCTTGCAGGCGAAGAAGCAGGCATCAAGTCGGTCACGTTTCAGGTAAACGGCGTAAACGCCTACGGCTATCTCAAGGCGGAAAAGGGCGTACACCGTCTGGTGCGTATTTCGCCTTTCGACTCGGCAAAACGCCGCCATACGAGTTTCGCCTCGCTTGAAGTAATGCCGGAACTGCCCGTGGACAACGACATCGTAATAGACGACAAGGACATTTCCGTTGACACCTACCGCAGCAGCGGCGCAGGCGGACAGCACGTCAACAAGACGGAATCGGCAATCCGCATTACGCACATTCCGACGGGAATTGTGGTAAGTTGCCAGACGCAACGCAGTCAGATTCAGAACCGCGAACAGGCAATGCAGATGCTGAAAAGCAAACTTGCCGAACTGAAAGAACGCCAGCAAATGGAAGAAGCCATGGCAATCAAGGGCGAAATCAAAAAAATCGAGTGGGGCAGCCAGATACGCAGTTACGTATTCTGTCCGTACACCCTTGTCAAGGACCATCGCACGGGATTTGAAAACGCCAACATCGCCGACGTTATGGACGGCAACATTCAGCCCTTTATCGAAGACTATCTGGAAAAGGCACTGTAATTACAAAAGGACGCAATTTTGCGCCCTTTTTTGCAAAAATACAAAGGAGGTAGAAAATGAAGTTTATTCATACCGCGGACATACACCTCGATTCGCCGCTTGTGGGCGTGTCCGACGGCAAAACGCGCAGATACGAACTGCTTAAAGCCGTTGCCAATATGTCCGACTACGCCGACAACAACGGCATTTCGGCAATAGTGGTTGCTGGCGATTTGTTTGACGACAAGTTTGTTTCGCCGCAGACAATCAGGGGCGTGGCGGAAATTATCAAGGGCAGTAAGGCGCGGTGGTTTGTGCTTTGCGGCAATCACGGCGACCGAACGCCCTACGACAAATTACACGAAATTTGTAATACGGTTGCGTTTTTTGACGACAAATGGACGACCTATCGCATGGGAAACGTCGTGTTTTGCGGACGGGAACTGAGCCCGGACGACACCGCCCCCTGGCAAGACATGCCGTTGTCGGAGGACGACTACAACGTTGTTGTGCTACACGGCGACGTGGACAGCGACGCCTACGGACACATCGACGGCAGGATGCTTTCGACCGCGCCGGTCAATTACGTTGCGCTGGGGCACAGACATGCGCTGCAAACGCTTAGTTTCGGCAGGCACAAGGGAGCGTACAGCGGCACTCTCGAAGCACGCGGATTTGACGAAACAGCGCCGACCGGCTTTGTTGTGGTGGACACGGACAAGGACGAAATCACCTTTGTCAAACAGGCGTTGCGCCGCGTTGTAACCAGACAGATTGACCTCAGCAAAGCCGACAGCGACATCGCGGCGGAACGCACAATTGCCGACGCCGTTGCGGACGAATCGCCGCGCAACTACCTCAATGTCGTGCTTGTCGGCACGGTGAACCGTGGAGTGCGTGCGGAATACGTCGCAAAACAGTATCTTACGGGTAAATTTTTTGCGCTGCGCATACAAAACGACACCAAGGTACAACGCGACCTTGCAAAACTTGCCGAAGAAGTATCTCTTCGCGGTGAGTTTGTCAAGTTGGCATTACAAATCGAGGACGAGGCCGAACGCAACCGCGTGCTGGACATGGGACTTGCCGCGCTGGACGGGGAGGAATTGCAATGAAAATTTTACATATATCGGTGGCGGCTTTCGGTAAGGCACAAGGGGTTGAATTAGACTTCTGCGCAGGCGTAAACGTTATGCAAAACGCAAATTCTTTCGGCAAGACAACCATCGCAAACTTCATTCGCGCAATGCTGTACGGAATCAACTACACGCGTACGAAGGCGGACAAGGCAGACGACGAACGCGTAAACGACGTAGACAGGTTTGCGCCGTGGGGATTGACGGGCAAATTCGGCGGTAGTATGACGGTGGAACACAACTGCGAAAAGTGGCGTATCGAGCGTTTTTTCGGTACGACGGCGCGGCAGGAAAGCCTTACCGTGACCAACGAAACGACGGGGCGCGAAGTGCCGCTTACGGTGTCGCCGGGCGAGTTTTTTCTCGGTCTTACCGACGAAAGCTACGACCGCAGCACCTACTATCCGCAGGAATTCGTGCAGTTTACTTCCAACGAAAATATCGACGGTAAACTGGCAAACCTTGTGGACAGCGCAGACTACGACGAAGTGCAGGACAGGTTGCTTGTCTACCGCCGTCAGAAGCGTGCAGGACGTGGCGTGGGCGGTACTATCGCCGCGCTTGACAACGAGATTTTCAGCCTGCAAAGGCAACTTAACGACGCATTGAAGGCTGATGAAGAAATGCAACGCACTGCCGAACAGCGTACGGCGACAGAGGGACAAATACGGCAGTTAAATGCGCGAAAGTGCGACGTTAAACAACGTTTGGACGACGTAAAACGGCAAATCGTGCTTGCTACGCCCACGGAAGAGCAACAAGCGGCACAGAAGCGTGTTGCCGATGCGGAACTGAACATGGCAAAGTATCCTTCGACACTTGCCGACGACCGCAAAAGGGCAACGGAGCTGTTGGACAAAATAAAAGTAACCGACAGACATCCCAACGTGCAAAAGTCTGCGTTCAAGCCGAAGTGGTGGCTTGTCGCGCTTGCGGCGGTGCTTATCGCAGGCGGTGCGGCGTTGTGTTTCGCGGGGCAAATTCCACTGCTTATTTGCGGTGGCATAGCCGTAGTGTGCGGCGCGGCGATACTTGTTGTCGGGTTGATTGCAGGACGCGGCAAAGATGTCGAAACTTTGCAAAGCACGGAGTGGGACGAACTGGTTGCGGACTATATGCGTATTGTCGGTCGCTATGTGGACGTTACGGGCAAAGACCTTGACGGGGCGGCAGAACTGTTCCGGAACTATTGCATTGCGCGCGACCGCGACATGGAGATACTTAAAGCTTTGAAGGAACTTACGCATGCTATGCCGCAAGCGGACATTACGCGCCTGACCGCTCGGGAAAACGCGCTGGAAACGGAACTGGAAAGTGTCGGTAGGGAAATCGACCAACGCACGCGTCAACTGGGTAATCTGGACGGCTATGCGGCGGCGCAGAGCGCGAAAGTGGCGGACAAGGCGGAAATCGAGGACAAAATTCTGAATGCGCGCGCGGCAAAAGCCGATGAGGAACAGAAGTACGACACTGCGGAACGCGTAAGTCAACTGCTTGTCGCCGCCAAGGAAAACCTGTCGGGCAGTTACCTGCCCAAATTGCGTGCCCGCGTGACGGAATTGGTGGACTACGTGACGGGCGGCAGTTACGAGGTTACCCTTGACCGCAACTTTGCCGTGCGCCTGAGGGAAAACGGACAAACAAACCGAATGACGTCCTATTCGCGCGGAATAAGGGAAATTACGCTGTTGTGTTTCCGCATTGCGCTGTCTGAACTGCTTTACGACGGTGCGGTGCCGTTGTTGATTGTGGACGACGCGTTTGTCAACTTTGACGACGACAACTTTGCGCGCGCAACAAGACTGCTTGCGGACTTGTCGGCGAAGTGCGGTACGCAGGTGATTTACTTTACCTGCCACAGCCGTCTCGGCGCCCTGGAAGGGTAGTTTTTTGCGGCGTTCAGGCGGAAACGAACCCGACCGCGTTGAATGTAACCGCCGATTTTTGTATTATGCCGGCGTGTACGGCTACCATTTAGCAAAAATTAAGCCGATTGGCAGAAAAATTTCTGTCAATCGGCGCAAAATTTGCCAAAAAATTATTGATAAATTTCTTTTTTTGTGCTATAGTATTAAGGCTGTAAGCGAAAGTGGCAGTGTGCGTTTATGGTTGCGTGACGTTGTGCGACGCTTGATATGGTGTTAAATTTAACAATTAAATATGCGGATGTGGCGAAATTGGCAGACGCGCATGATTCAGGTTCATGTGGGAAACCATGCAGGTTCAAGTCCTGTCATCCGCACCAAACAAGAATAAAACGAACCCGAGAGAAAATCTTGAGTTCGTTTTGTTTTTTACAAGAGATTATTTTGGACTTAAAATCAAACTATAAATACATCACAACCTTTAACCGAGTGTTCTAAACGCTCGGTTTTTCTATGCTGTTTTGCCGTCCGATTTATCGCCTTTCGTCTGCGTTTGTAGCACAGAAAAAAGCGAAAGTCAACGGCAAAAATTTTTACCGAAAACTCTGAAATTGCCGACTGCTACATAAAACTTTTTGCTAGTCGTTGACTTCCGTCATTGCGACTTTAATTCACATTGTTATTGCGACTTTTCCCGGTGCTACTTCCGTTTTTGCCGAAAGGCGAATTAAATCGGAGGTAAATCCAAATGAAGACAAAAATATTAGATTTTAGCGTTCTGAAAGAAGAAATCTCACAAGATAATGTGCTTGAAATGGCAGAACTTATCGCATTTATGGAATTACGTTTCCAGATAGGTTATTTGGGAAGTCGCGCACAAAAAATGTATGCCGACCTGTATGGCGATATCAAGCACAAAAACGAATTAGGTTATATGCTCAGCGACTCTTACGATTTAGTTCAAGAGGGCGCGTTGTATCTTTGCGACCATTACGGAAAGCATTTGAACGACGTTATATCTTACAGCAAAAAAGGTAAGCCGGTTACTATCGAGATTGCCTGTATCCGTAAAATGATGAAGTTGATTAACCGTAAAACAAGTGATTATTACCGAATTGTAAGTCTTGATGCTTTAACGCCTGTAAGCGAGCCGTCATACGAAATAAAAGAAGAAGTCGTACGAGATTATACTTTATACGAAAAAATCGTTTCAAGCCTTAATTTAACCGAAAATATGAGTATCGCCTTGGAATGCCGCGTAAAGGGTTTAAGTTACCCAGAAATAGGCAGAGTCTTATCTCGCGCGCAAGCTACAGTTTATGAATATTTTATCAAAATGCGCAAAAGATATACGGCGATTTACGGATAGACAGCGTGTATCAAACAAATTGCATAACCATATGGTGAGGCAAAAGCCGGGAGCAAAAACTCTCGGCTTTCAAAATGATTAAGATTATTTATTCATAATATCCATTAGCTGTCGATAACTATTTACGACATCGTAATGAACTTTCCCATCGTTAAGTTTTGCGAACAATTTTTTTGCACACAGGTTCTTAGCAATTTCGATTTCATCTCTATGTTCTTCGCTTCCTTTCGTTTCGGCAATAAAATAGATGTATTTTACACTTTTTTCGTAGAAAGCAATCGCCCAGTCCGGAGAATAATTACCAACGGGAGTAGGTATTTTGAACGTTTTCGGCAATTTAGCATAGACACATACTTTGTCCTCATCACGATCCAAATCAAGAGCAAAATTCTTTTCTATATCGCTATCGACGACCACATACGGCGTAATATGTTTGTCAACCTTTACGGCTTTTTCGAAGTTTACAACGCCTCCGAGATTGAAAATATCCGAAGTATACGGTTCTTCGTCGGTAATATCATACTTAATTTCATCAATGACCAGCGACGCTTTTTGCTCGTTAATATACCTAACGACTTTGCTTATAAATTCTTCCGGATTATTTCTGAACATTGCGAACTTGAATTTCTCAATGCCTTGCAGAATTTTAACTACAGTTTTTCTTGTAAGCGTAGTTCCTTGGGCGACTTTGCCGATAAGGTCATAAACCGCATTCGAACCACCAGTATTTTTGAGCGTGGTAGTCTTTGTTTTGCCCTCCGTAAAATCTAAATTATCTTTTCCCTGCGAACCAACAGTTCTGACATACGTAAGTTCCGTGACATATAATTGATCGTTAATTGCTTTAATCGAGCGGGCTATCAATTCATCACTATCAAAATTTACGGTATAGGCGTATTTGTGGTTTATATAATTCCACAATTTTTTGAACTCTGCTTTGTAAAAGTTATCGTTGAGCGGGTTTTCGGTAATCTTAGGCTTACTTGCCGA
Source organism: Clostridiales bacterium (assembly GCA_003537755.1). Lineage (GTDB taxonomy): Bacteria > Bacillota > Clostridia > Christensenellales > CAG-314 > Fimimonas. The sequence continues at coordinate 17,367 of DPQS01000030.1, forward strand.
ACCGACCAATTCGGCAAATACTTTTTCATCAAACACGCCTTGAACAAGTTTATGAATGCCGTCAGACATTTTTTCAAGCTCAACGGGTAGCGGTGCAAACGTGCCGTTTTCTTGCGCTGTTCTATATTCGTCAGTAATATTGCCATCGTAGTCAATATAGCCATTAAATCCAAGATAACGTTCGATTTTTACAGCTTGTTCTTTGGTTATCTCAATTCTATCGCCATCAACAACAATAACCTTGCCGGCGAAATATTCTTTTGTGGCTTTCGTAGGTCTTTCATAAAGCGCATCTTTAATATCCTTTTGCAAATCGGCTACGAATGTTCTGTAACTATCGCTGGCGATAACGGTAAGAACGTTTATATCGTGTACTTTAAGCCCTTGAATACTTCCGTCTATTCTGTCACCTGCACGGTTAACGCAAAGACGCATACCGCGACCGACTTCCTGACGTTTATTAACCTCGCTATTGCTTTGCTTTAAGGTGCAGATCTGGAATACGTTTGGATTATCCCAGCCTTCTCTCAAAGCGGAGTGAGAGAAAATAAACCTAGTAGGTTCTTCGAAAGACAGCAACCTTTCTTTATTTTTCAATATCAAATCGTACGCTGAAATATCGTCGCAGATGCCTTTCTTTTCAACGGAATTTATCACTCGATTTGTCTTTTTGTCTATTGAGAAATATCCTTTATGAGTATCGTGTACGTCAATACTTCTCAAATAGTTTACGTATGGGCTTTCATAGATGGTAATGTAATCATTGAGTACATTTACATACTCTTGCTCGAACATAACTCCGTAATCGCCTAAAAGTTCGTTGCCGTCCTCGTCGTATTGACGATAGTGTGCAACCTCATCAATAAAGAATAACGAAAGACACTTGATCCCCAAGTTAAACAGCTTTTCTTCTTTTTCAAAGTGGGAAAGAATAGTTTCTCTTATTTGAATACGGCGCATATCGCGTTCGGAAATATCTCCGCGAACCTCGTCGACGGCTATAACTAAACCGTTAAGGAAAGTTATGGTATTGTCGATAGGATTTATGTCCTTGATTACAAAACCGTTTTTATACTGCTCCAGAGGCGGCATTTTGCCGTTGTTTCCGGCAGAGAGTTCATATAAATTATCTCCGACGCCTAAAATTCTGGTTTCACGGTTGATACTCTTTGCATAATTAACTTCAAACGTAACTCTTGCCATCGGCGGCTTTTTCGGATCAAGCAATATCTTAGAAAGATAAACAAAACCGTCCGTGCCGCGTAAATTGCGAAGCTCGAAACCTTTAACTTCTATCTTCTTTACGAGTTTCTTTTGATAAGCGTCTAATGCGTCAAGAACATACACAGGGTTATGAACATTTTTATGCGTTGCCGAGTAGTTTAAAGAAAACAACGGATTAAAGCGTTTTATACTTGTTTGAGTTGCGTCTCCGCCGAGCTTTTGCGGTTCGTCAAGAATAACAATAGGACGGTTCGCCGCGATAACGTCAATAGGGCGACGACTGCCAAAACTGTCCTGCTTGCTGTAAATAATACGCGCTGCTTCGTTTTTTGCGCCTTCTTTAAGCGACGATGCAAATGCCTGATTGTTGATTATCATCACGTAAATATCTTTACTCGATGAAAAATTGTCAAGTTGGTTAAGGTTTTTGCTGTTGTACACGAAGTAGCGTGCCTTTTTGCCGTAATATTCAAAGAAGTGATCTTCCATTACTTCGAAAGACTTCTTAACGCCTTCGCGTATAGCAATAGAAGGTACGACCACAATAAACTTACTCCAACCATATTGCTTGTTGAGTTCAAACATGGTTTTTATGTAACAATAAGTTTTGCCGGTACCCGTTTCCATTTCAATATCAAGTGCGCAGCGACAATTAGGTCCGAACGGTTTAGACAATTCGCTCGATTGCTTTATGTTGTTTGAAAGCTGTAAAGCTCGTATGTTATCTAGAATTTGGGCATCCGAAAGTTCAATTTGAGCATTCTCAAATCCGCTTCCGTCGGAATCTATATAGTTCACATCTTCTTCAAACATAGCAGTTTGAACGGCTCTGCCTTGTTTTCCTAAATCGCGCAAATAGGATACTTTGTCATTGAAAGACTGTCCTTCAAAGACTTTTACGACAGCATCTACCGCTTCGGTTTGGTAATCTTGTATCTTAAATTTGAATTTCATTTCTGTAAACCTACCATACCTCTTTCATGTTCGCTCAAATCTAAAAATGAGTATACTTCTCCCGCTTTTGAAGCGTTCTTACAAATTGCTTCATTTTTTAGAACCGCAGAAAGAATATATTTCATTTGTACCTGTAACTTTTTGTCGAAGATTTTATAATCTGTAGCATCTTGAGTAATATGAAGATGTATTTTATTCCTTATAGATTTGAACTTTTTCAAGAAGTCAAATGCTTCTGCTGTCTTGAACTTCATTAGTTTTTTTGACCTAACTTTATCGATTATTGCATCAAATTGCAATTCGTCAATCTGCGCATCGACTTTTTCAAATACTTCTACTTGGACTTTTAGTGTTCTACCTTCCAGCTCAAATGGCTTTTGATTATCAATTTTAATTTTATGGATAGACTTCCATTCGCTGGCTTTCCAATTTCCGGAGTCTTTTACTAAATAAGCAAATATCGCTTCAATTATGGACATAGATGTAATGATATAATTTTTACATACCATCCTTTCAAGAACATCCGTCAGATATACAGAATCAAGCTGTTTTTGCAAATACTGAATGTATTGCAAATTATACGCAATGTTTTTACCAGTTGCGTATGCATTATTTTTCTTTGTCATAGGAATATCTATAACGCTTGAAAGCTCTGGAATCATTACAGGTGACCAATTGCTTCCGTCATCGTTTTTTAGCACACAGAAAGAATTTTTCTGTTCCATACTATCGCTCATGCTTACAAAACCTTCCTTGTCGTGTTCGGAGAATATGTCGCAAAGATTTGTTCAAAGTTTGCGGCAACAGTATCACTTGAGAAGGAATTATCACGGAATACTGCATAGAGAGGTTTCTTTTGTGCAATGGCTTTTACAACATCTTCTGTAATATTCTCGTCAAAGCAAGCAATAAGGTCATTATCATCAACAACAAACACTTTTTTATTTGCAATTTCGTTTTCTTCAATTATTGCAGACAACGGCTTTCCAAGCTCAAGCATAACTTGGAATAATAAATCAAGCGGCGTTCTATCATTCTTAATATTACTTTCAAGGCTTGAAAGTAAGTCTTGATTATAATCCGACGAACGATAATATACGTCTTTCATATTGGATGAATCCAACTTCAAAACACGAAAACCGATATCAAGTTCTTGTGCTATAAGCGGATTTTCTTCCTTAATCTTTCTTCCAGCTCGACGGATACGCTCTTTGCCGATATCGCAAATGGTTTTATATCCGGATTTATACGCTTCGCTTTTTTCGTCGCACTTTTCGGGCAGTTGCACCATAATGAAATTGCGATTGCCTCCGTCTTCCGCATTGAGTTGCATAACAGCGTGTGCCGTTGTTGCCGAGCCCGAGAAAAAGTCCATAACCGTAGCTTTTTTATCATTAACCAACGACACCATAAACTTCAATAATTCCATTGGCTTCGGATTGGAAAAGAGCGTGGCGCTTCCCATTATTCTTTTCGCCTCATTTGCTGCGTGGGTATTTAGAATGTTTTGAATAATATTTTTATACGGAGACGAACGTTCTATAATTTTCCCCTCATTATCTACATTAAGATATATTTTATAATAGACACCCCACCCACAAGGCTTATTAGGTGCTTTTTGGAGTTCTATGAAACCATTTTTCAGTCCCCATGCCATCTTTTCTTTTCCCCATTTCCACCGCCAGCCATCGTTAAATTGTTTTGTTCTTCCATTAGGGAAGGCTAAAGTCCCGTCTGGTGTTTCTATACCGTAGTCTAATGTTTCATGATAGCCCAAAGTCCCTCTATCCAAATTATCGTAATAGAATGGCCCTCGTTCAATAAAGTATTCATCTTTGTACTTATACCTATTATCGTCATGTGCTTCCGTATTCTTTCTAAGTTGAAGGGATTGTAACTCTTTTGCGTAAACAATAATATTCTCTGTTATTGTAGCTATATTTACAGCATCTGCCGCTCCCGTCTTCTTTTGCCAAACCAAATTAGCAACAAAGTTTGATTCCCCAAAAATCTCATCACAAATCTTTTTTAGATTATCAACTTCATGGTCGTCAATGCTTATAAAAATCACGCCGTCATCTGCAAGCAAATCTTTTGCTACTTTAAGGCGCGGGTATATCATATTAAGCCAATCGGTATGGAAACGGCCGTTACTTTCGGTATTCTGGAAAAGCCTGTTGCCTTGTTCGTCATATTGCCCGCTTACGTCGGCATATTCGTCAGCTTCCATCGCAAAATCGTCATTGTATACAAAATCGTTACCCGTGTTATACGGCGGATCTATGTATATCATTTTGATTTTGCCGAGATAAGTTTCACGGACAAGCTTGAGAACGTCAAGGTTGTCGCCTTCGATATAAAGGTTTTGAGTATTGTCAAAATCTACGCTTTCTTCCTTACAAGGGCGCAAAGTGGCAGAAATAGGGGAATTGGCAAGGAGAATTGACTTCTTCTTATCCGGCCAAGTCATTTGATAGCGTTCTTCGCGATCGTCGATTAAAACGCTGCTCATTTCTTGTTTAAGTACGTCAAAATCAACGGCAAGAGTTGGCTTACCGTCGCGCAGTACTTCCGTCACGGCATTAGGGAACAGTGCACGAATTTTTTCTATATTTGCCTGCACTTTATCTTTCGACATCATTGTCAATTTATCCATAGTTAAACTCCTTTAATTTTCCAAAATTGCAAGTTGTTCTTTCAACTTTTTCAGTTCGTCGTTAAGTTCAAAGCGTTTTTTAGACTGCCTTTCGTTATCTACCTGCCGTTGTTTTTTATCTATTTCAAATTTAAGTTTCCTTATCAAATCGTAACGAGCTACAAAGTCGCTTGTTGTTTCATTCTGCTTCGCGGCGATAGGAATAAGTTCATCAATAATAGCGGTGTAAATATCGTCCATTGAGAAAACATTCAGCGGAAGTGAAATTGGCGTTTGTGCTTTTGTCCAATCGGTAGAATAGTATTTACCGAGTTTTACGCCCTTTTCGGTCTTTTCTTTGTAACAGCCATAAAGCATGCGTTCGTCATTAAACCTTAGAACGAACAACGTATGCAAATTTATTGCTTTGTCCAAAGACGAGATAAACAACGCGGGTATTGTTTTTGAAGATAGTTCTATATCAAAGATATAGATTTCTTTCACTTTGTCACCGGCGGGAACATTCATTGTGTCTTGCGACAGCACGTTCATAAGCACAACAGACGATATGCCTTTTGCATCTGCTTTTACGTCTTTATCCGCCGCCATCAATTTATACAACTCCGTAGGGCGAAACCGTCTATTAACCTTTGTTTTGCTGCTTAAGTCAAACATGTTTCACCTACCTGATAACAACAAACGAAATCAGCTCGAAGTCATCAAGCCCGTCTATGCCTTGCTGGAACAATACCTTACTACCGACCTTAAATAGTGATTCAAGGTCGTTTTCTTCTTTTACTTCCATAATGCTCAGCACGGCATCCTGTAAAAGTTCGTTGTATTTAGCCATTTTTGCGCCGTCTTTTGTTTCTTTGTTAAACGAACGGCAAAGCTCTGCAAGCGGTTCGGTTCTTCCTTTTGAAGCCGCTCGCAACACATCCAAAGTAGACTTAACGTTCAAGTGGTTGTAAACGACTTCGCCGTTGTTCTTTAAGTAAACAAGATAGAACGGGTGGAGCCTGTTTTGTTTGTTTATATTTACGCCATTATTGCGGTTACATAAAACGAATATAACGCCCTGTTCGATACCTTTGCTTTCGTCCGCCGCAACAACAGAATGCAATCCCTTTGTTACGCCCGTCGGATCTCCGTTTGCTTTTCTGTATGCAACCAAATCCATTACAAAATCGTTGAGGCCCAAATCGGTAATAGATATATTGCCGTCGACATCTTCAAGGTCTTGCAGAGTGCCTTCTTGCAACTTTTTAAGTTGCTCTTTGCGATAATCCATTTCTTCGTTTTCTTCGGAGATGATATTGTCGTCGGCTGTCGCAGTCTGATTGACTATCGTCATTCTTGCGGAAACGCGTTTGTTAAGGTTTATATACTCATCCAACGATAAGTCGGGCCAGAAGTTGACCAGTTGAATACATTCGTTTTTGCTCCCGATACGGTCAATTCGCCCGAAACGCTGAACTATACGAACCGGATTCCAATGGATATCGTAGTTGATACAAATATCGCAATCCTGCAGGTTTTGACCTTCCGATATGCAGTCGGTACCGATAACGATATCTATTTCGTGTGTTTCGTTAGGATAAATAACGTTTTTCTGCTTAGAAAACGGCGAGAATAACGTCAAAAGCCTATCTGTTTGCGGGCTTCCGCCTTCGTTGGTTTTGTTATTATTGCCGCCGGCGATTTTTGCCGTATACATGCCGTATTTTTTAAGCACATATTGCGATACGTTTTGATACAAGTAATCTGCCGTATCTGCAAATGCGGAAAAAATAAGGAATTTTCTATTGTTCGTGTTGATTGGGTTTGTAATCTTATCGTCAATCAATGAAAAAAGTTCGTTGAGCTTTTTATCTTCCTCGGGAGTAACTTTTTTCATTTCAACGTATATACTCGTAAGGATTTCTATATCCTGCTCAATATCGCGTTTCCAAGAAACTACGTCTAAGTCCGCAAGGTCGATATGTATCTTTTTGCCGGATGATATCTTTGTCAATGCAAAAGAATCGTCATCGTCGGGATCGACAGCGGCATAATTAAACAATTCCTTATCGATACTGGCACTCTTATTGCCCGCAAGAAAAGAATTTATCAAGCGCAAAGTTGTTTGATTGGTTTCAAGCAAAGATTCGAGAGTAAGACGGAAGGAGTACACGCTGCTTTCAAGTCGTTTAAGAAGGCTTATCGTCATCAATTTCTTTATGCCGTTTTCACGGTTCATCTGACGCGTTAATCCTTGTCCGAGAGAATTGGCGTTTTTATCTTCGCTTTGCAAATCGATTTGATATTTTTCTTCGTATTTCTCAAGACGTGACGGGAAAAGCATTGCTAGAGGTGCATATACGTTCATCGTCATAGACAATAATTTGTCGTATATTTCCTTATACTTCATAACCGCCATGTTGTCGGTTAGCCTTGGATAGTATGATTTCGTTGGTAAACGGCGCGGGAACTTGCCGATATCGTTAATATCGTAAAACTTTTGTATGTGTTTACGGCTTCGGGCAATCGTTACGCTATCCAAAATAATGGAAAAGTCGATGTCAAGCTTGTCCATCAAATCTTTTGCTTTTCGCTTTTCAATCGGCAATTTGCTCCACGCATTAAAAACTTTCTGCGCATTGCGGAAAACAGATTGAACGTCTTTTGATGTTCCAAGAGTGGCGTTCATCTCAGAATAATCTCCGCAATATGCCAAAAGGAGTTGGTTTTTCAAGTCGTTATACCGATTATTTACGGGTGTTGCAGACAGCATAAGGACTTTTGTTTTTATTCCGTCCTGCATTATATGCTTCATTAAGAAGTCATATCTTGTGTCCTTATCTTTATGTACCGCATTGTTGTTTCTGAAATTGTGGCTTTCGTCTATGACAACTAAATCATAGTTGCCCCAGTTTACGGTAGTCAAATCCATATTTCCGCTCTTGCCGGAAGTGCGACCTAAATCCGTATGGAACAACACGTCAAAGCGGATTCGGTCTTTATAAAAAATATTTGTCGTTTTGTTTCCTTGATACTGTGTCCAGTTCTGTTCAAGCCGTTTCGGACAAAGTACCAGTATCGACTTATTACGAAGTGAATAATATTGCATTACCGCAAGCGCAGTAAAAGTTTTACCAAGACCTACGCTATCGGCAAGGATGCAGCCGTTATAACGTTCCAGTTTGTTAATAATACCAATCGCTCCGTCTTTTTGAAAATTGTAAAGCTTATTCCAGATAAGACTGTTTTTGAATCCCGTTGCCTCATTAGGCATATAATCTTCGTCCAAATCGCAAAGGAATTCTCTGAAAATATTGTAAAGAATGATGTAGTAAATGAATTCCGGAGAATTTTCCTTGTAGCATGAAGATATGTAATCGACGATGGCATTGGTGATATCTTCCAAGTGTTCGTCGCTATTCCACAAGCGATCAAATTCGGATATGAAAAATTTGCTTTGTTCGGGTATATCGGTTTTCATGATGCCGATAAGGTTGCTATCATTTTTCTCGTAGCCAAGGTCTGTCGTGGTAAATCCGTCCACTGGAGTATAATGAACGTAAGAACCTTGCAAAGAAATGTTTATCATCGATTGAGTAGTGACAGATTCTTTTAGGGTTTTGACTTTTACTTTATTCCTTATCCATTCGGCACATTCGCGAGCGATGGCTTTTTGCGTCATTTGATTTTTAAGACGAATTTCAAAATCCGTTCCGCAAATGCCGCTTTCAGAAAATTTAGGAATGTAAAATTCACGTTTCTCTTTTTTAATGTTGTCACTAACTTGTTCGGAAAGAAAAGTAGGAGTAGTAAACAAAAATTCAAGTTCTTCGATTTTTTCTAATTCTTCTTTTAATGCGGCATACGCATAAATTGAAAAACAAGAAGCGGCGATACGCAATCTGCTTCCGGATTTGATTTCTTCTTTTAAGTCGTCGCCCAACAACTTGCTTTTGTTGTTTATTATGTCAATCATTTTGTCTTCTGCTTTTTGATGCACTTCCCATCCATAAACGTGCATCAATGAAAATATTCCACGCACGTTCTTCAACTATTATAGCAAAATTTCTCGCAAAAATCAAGGCGTATTGACTGCTTATGCATGAATTGTTGTGATATTACCGTTTTTTTGATGCACGCTTAAAAGAAAGCAACACGAATTATTACATCAATTATTTTCATTGATGCACGCTTTTAAGTTGTTTTTTCATAGCAATTTACCAAGACGATTCATCATATCTACCTTGTGTTCGAGCAAGGAATGAGCATATCGGTTAAGCGTAATCGTTGCATTTTTATGTCCTAACAGTTCCGATAGCGTTTTAACGTCCATACCGCATTCCATAGCACGAGTAGCGAACGTATGGCGCAAGGAATGAAAGCCTTTATGCGGAATATTAAGTTTTTTCAGTAGAAATTCAAATGTTCGTTGATACGAGCGCACAAACACGGGTTTATTGCCGTCGGCTACGATATATTCGCATTCAGAACGCTTTTTTATTCCTTTAAGCAGGGACAATATTTGTTTCGGCAACGGTATCACTCGACGGGAATGGACAGTTTTCGGGCTGTCTATAATGCGGATATGATTTATACCGTCATTTCCGTCGTGGCACGTTTTTGAAACGAAAAGCAAACCCTTTTCGAAATCAATATCGTCCCACGTTAAAGCGAGCAATTCGCCGATGCGTAAACCCGTGTAAAGGCATAAAACAATGCCGAACAACTTGTCCTTGCCGCTATTTAATACGTAATTTTCAATTTTCTTCTGCTCCTGACAAGAAAAACATTCGACTTGCTTTTCTTTTGTTTTGGGGCGTTTTATTTTGTTAGCGGTATATTCGTTTGCGATGCCGACTAAATGCGCGGTTTTCAATGAGTTTTGAATAACGGATATGACCATATTTACAAAGTTTGCCGACAACTCTTTGCCGGTTTTCAGATTGCCGTTATTTAATAATTCCGTCACAAACGATTGCAAAACGATAGGTGTAAGGTCGTTTATGTCTTTTTCGCCGATTTTCGGGACAATGTGGGTTCGTATTAGTTGCTCATAGCGGATATAAGTGCGTTCTTTTGCACTCGGTTTTATGTAATTGTTAAGCCAAATATTCAGCCATTCTATGTATTTCATTTTTATTGATTCTCCTATGATTTTTAATTGATTTTCTAAAACTTCAAACTCGCAAGGTTTTTGCGA
>DPQS01000059.1 GCA_003537755.1 Clostridiales bacterium
CACCTTAACGCCGCTACCCAGAGACATCACGCGATTGACCAACATATCGTCGTAAGGCAATGTGGCCTTGGCAATGTATTCGTTACCCACCCTGGCAACTGCGTTTACGCCAAGCCACTCCTCCGTTGCCGACAGCGCGGACGAGTCCAGCGACAACAACACCTGACACAATTCCTTGTCGCGCAGCACGTCGGTTTGTATTACGGAACTGTCCACGCGGAACTCACGCCCGACAAACTTTTCGCCGACTTCCAGTCGCACGATACGCCCCACCTTGAAGTAGCGGAAACCCTTGCGCAGGCGGCAGAAACAATACACGTACCACGCGCCGTCCTTCATTACAAGGCAATACGGCTCCACCGTGCGTACTGTGTCCACGCCGTCCTTACTGTGGTACTCGATTGTGCACAGCTGACGTTGCGAAATGGCGTCGCTAAGCACGTTTACCTTGTCACCGACGGAAATATCCGTACTGTCCACCACAAACTGATTGTTTTTGAGCACCGTTGCGCTGCTGTGTACCCGCTTAAGTCCTTCAAGTTTTTGCGTGACCGACTTAATGACGTCGTCCTGCAACGAAAAACTTTGCAAGGCAAAGATGAGCCGTTTGTATTCCTCATCGGTGAAGTAGGTTGCTTTCACCTTGTAGGTGTCGATTATGCGCCAACCGCCGCCGCGTCCTTGTTGCGACTCGATGGGTACGCCGCCCTCGCTTAGCACTGCCACGTAGCGATAAATGCTGCGCGTGCTCATTTCGTACTTCTGGGCAAGCTCGTTGGCTGTTACGTAGTTGTCGCTGGAAAGAAAAGTTGACAGTATGCCGACCAGTATGGGTATTTGCATGTTATCCTCCGTACTTTTTGACTAAATTTTAATTGCTGACAAACATATTGTCAAGTATTTGCCGAAATTTGTTGCAAATAATTGCAATTACGGACACACAGTTGACAACACAATTTGATACAATGTGCTTGTAAAACGGCAAAGGAAACAGGTGCGGCAAACAAACGAAAACTACCGTGCAGCACCCCTAACGCCGAAAGGAGCATAAAATGAAATACAGTTACAACCCCGAAGAAATGGCAAAAGAATTTGACCTTGAACAGATTTACCGCAAGTTGACAAGTCAATGCCAGTCCTACATGGTGCGCGCGGACAGGTTTTTTCAGGAAACCGACGGGGCGTTGAGCCAAATGCAAAAAGCCGTCGCAAGGTTTGAGAAACAAACCGAAGCAACGGCAAAGTAATTTGATGTATTGTAGGTAGGTGGGCGAGCGACAAGCGTCAGCGAGTTTTTGCACCGCCATTGCCCGTGTCGCAGGTAAGTACAGACGAATCAAACGCAGTTGTCAGTTCCGCGTGCGCAGCAAAGTCGTCAATTGCCTGTTTGACAAGCACTGCGCCGAATTCCGTCATGCCGTAGTCGTCCTTCCACAATCCATAGGCAAGCGAGCCTGGCACCGAGTTGATTTCGTTGACGTACAATTTGTTGCGGCGTTTGTCAAAGAGGTAATCCACGCGCACCACGCCCGAAAAGCCGAGTTCGGTGTAGATACGTTCGGTAAGTTGGCGTACACGACGGGTGACTGAATCGGGCGGCGGCGGATTGTCGGAAGTTGCCATGCCCTTGTCGCCGACAAGGTACTTGTCCTCAAAGGTCAGTATGTCGTGCACCGTTGTCGGGCTGTCCACACGGCTTGTGCGCACCGCCCCACAGGTACGAAAGGCACTGCAATTAAGTTCGGCAAAGTCGTCAATGGCGTCCTCGCACAACACCTTGTCGTCGTAACAAAAAGCCGTGTCAAGCGCAGCGACAAGTTCCTCACGAGTGCGACACAACTTTACACCGATACTGCTACCCAGGCGAGCGGGCTTGACTACCGTCGGTAACGAAACGTCGATGAAGTCCGTCTGACCTTTTGTAACGACGGTGTACGGCAGCACGGGCATACGTAATGTGCGTAGCACATATTTTGTCAGCACCTTGTCCATGGCAATTGCCGAAGAAAAGATATCCGAGCCGACAAGGGGCACGCCCAGCAATGCGCACAACGCGGCAACGGAACCGTCCTCTCCGCACAGACCGTGACAACAGTTGACAACGACGTCAATGTGCACCGGTTTGCCGAGAAATATGCCACGCCTGACGCGGAAAGACTGCTCACCGAAACAAAACACTACCCGACGCTTCCTTTTGCCGAAGTCACGCGGCGCGACATCGTTACCCACAAGATAGGGAACGTTGTTTTTGTCAAGGTAAATGCCGTACAATTTGTCGCCGAAGTGTCCCCTTGCCTGGCACGCGGTAATCACCGAAATGTCATGTTCGCAACTTTTGCCGCCGCATATCGTCACTATGTTCATTTTTTGCTCCGATTTATGTTTTTTGTAATTAGATTTTACATACGTATTTGTTTTTTCGTTACTTTTTATGTTTTTGCAGAAAGTGGCAAACGGCTGAACAAGTGCCGATTTTGCCACTTTTTTACGTCTGAAAATTACGTCACGGGCAAGTCGGGAATGTCGTTCTGGTAGTACAGAATATCGCCGTGCGACAAGTTTTTACGGGCAATTTCCGTAGCTTCCGCAAGGCTGTTTGCGTGCAGCACAAGCGTATTTGTGGCAAGCAATCCTTCCTCAAGCGCATGGCGATTGGGACCGACAACCACCACTTCGTCAAAGGTTTCGCCAAGCATTTTGCCGCACCGGGCGTTGAGTTGTCGACTTTGCCTGCCGCCCTCAACAATGCCTTGCGCAACGGCGCATTTTTTGCCGTCGAATTTCGACAGCGTTTTACAACTGCTTTCCACGCCGCTAAGGCTGGCGTTGTAACCGTCGTCCACCACGTAAAATCCGCAATTCGTCACCTGCATGCGGTGTGGCGTTTGAGTAATCCGCGCGGCATTTTGCACTATTTGTTGCGGCGACATGCCCAGCGCAAGACACATTTCGGCGCACATCGCAAAGGTGTTTGGGGCGTAGTCGGCAATCTGCGGCAAATGTACTTCATACATTTGTTCGTCGTTGGCAAAACTAACGGCAAGCATTTGCCCGTCCATGGAAAACGACGTCACTTCCGTGCGCACGTTGTCACCGACAAACGCCTTGCGACACTCACCCACGGCAAAACGCTCGTCACCGCCGCCTACTACGCACAAGCCGCACTCGGGCAGACTGCGCGGAAGTACGGATTTTTCGTCCACGATATTTTGCAGATTTCCGAAGGTTGCAAGGTGTTGCGGACATACACCCGTCACTATCCCGAAAGTCGGCGGATACAGGCGGCACAACTCGGCGATGTCACCCTTCTGCCGTGCACCGAACTCGAGTACGACATATTTCGCGCCGTTCAATCCGCCACCGTTTACAAACTTCGCTATGCCGCCGGGCGTATTGCAACTACCGGGCGGACACACCGCACCGTCAAGCATTTCGGCAAGCATATTTTTTACGCTTGTTTTGCCGAAACTACCCGTTACGGCTATTACGGGCACTCCGCTGTCATGCAATTTTTCGCTTGCTTTGCGCAGATATTTTGACATAATAAGCCGCTCGACAGGCAACGTAATGCCCCACGCCGCAAGCACGACAAAAGGCACCGCAATCGCCGCAATGTGCACTTCGGCAAAGCAAACAACAAGGTTGAGCGCAAGAACCACTGCAAGTAACCGCCACACGCGCGCCGTAAACACAAGCGGACAGCGGCGCGGAATACACACGCAAATCGCCGTCGCAACAAGGTAAACGAGAGCAACGGCAAAGGCAGGCGCATCGGCAACCCACATAAATACGGCGGCGGCTTCGGCAATGCACACAATTACGTAGTAGCCGCTTGTAAGCACGCGAAAGTAGCCGCGCCCGGGGCGATACCCCACGGCTTGCAAAACCCGACAGCATTCAAGCGACATCGCGGTAAGACACAACGCACTGCAAACGTATGCCACACTACACCCCCAAAGTAAACTCTCGCACTATCCGCGCAAATACTTTCGGGCGCGAAAACAGCGTAAAATGGTCGCCGTCAATCAGTTGCAGATTGCTTTGCGGAATGAGTTTTGCCATTCGCGCCGCGGACTTCGGCGGTGTGGTAGTATCGCACTTGCCGCACACCACCAGCGACGGACACCTGACGCGACGGGCGAAGCGACTCAAATCCTGATTGACAACCTTGACAAAGGTCGCTTTCAGACAATCGGGCGTAGCGACGTAATCGGCACTGCCGACGTTGCTTTTTTGCGGCATACCAAGTAAGCCACGAAAAGCCTTTTGCACTTTGTACGCCGCAACGTGAGCAAATCGACGGACGGACGGACTGCGAAGCCCAGCCGGGGCGTACAGCAACAAGCCGTCTGTCAATCCCGGACAATTTGCCGCAAGCACCAGTGCCACGCGACAGCCGAAACTGTGACAAACAAAAGTCGCATGCTGAATGTTGTACTGCACGCACAGCAGGCGCACCGCTTCGGCGTAGTCGGCAACGCACCAACCCTCGGCAGGCGGACACGGACTTTTGCCAAAGCCGCCGAAATCAGGCATGACGTTGTGGCAATCGCCCAGGCACGCGGCAACAGGCGCGAAACATGTACCGTCCGCGCCCCATCCGTGAAGATAAACAATTGTTTTGTTGCCTTGTCCCGAAAACGCGCAATGCACCTTTTGCTCCGACTATACCGTGTTATTGTATGATTTTTTTTGCAAAAAAGTGCCGAAATTTGAAGAATATATGATATTTAGGGGGGGGGAGATAAAAGAGAGATATGGGGAAGGGGAAACTTTTTGTAAAAAGTTTCCCCTTCCCCATGCCC
>DPQS01000045.1:0-26687 GCA_003537755.1 Clostridiales bacterium
TGAGCCATCAGGGCGAGTTTTCATTGGACAATTCCTCGACAGGACCCCACTACATCAACTTTCGCACTTCGGCACCCATTTAGTAGCGGGTGCACGCCCCGTGCTCGGCTCCCAACTTTCGCGCTTCGCCACGTTTTGCCACATACTCACCGCAAAAACTCGCCGCAAAGTTTATTTCGGGTTTTAAGGATTGTTAAAGCGATAACCGTTACAATAAATGTGTTACAAGGCAAATTTATTGACATTGTTGCTTTTTACGTGATATAATGTTATCCGTATAAGTAGCAGGTGTACATGGAAGTAAATCATTTTCGCAAAAAGCAAGCCACCTATAATCGCTAAAATGTTTAAGAGGTTGAAAACATGACATTCAAAGAAAAGGAATTTCGAAAATACATCGGTGAAGAAAAGGCAAAAATGTTGCAAAAGTATGCGCCCGAAGTATACAAAGCCGAATTAGAAGACTTTATATTGCCTGACTACATACTGAAAGACAAAAACGGCAAGCAAATTTATCCGCCTGAAGAGTAATAAAACAAAAAAACGAGGTGCAGTCAAGGCGGCGGCGCACAAGTAACGCCCTTCGATTGCACGCAGACAAGCCACCGGGCGGAGTTTCCGTCAGGCGCAGACAACAAAAGAACAAATTCAGTCAGCGTTCGCTTTGCGAATGCGTAAGGAGAACAATTTGAATCAACAACGACGTAAAGGGGCTGTTTACACAATTATATCCCTGGTACTGCTTGCGATATTTTTCGTAATTCTGTTCATGTCGCTAAGCAGTAAATCTCAAAAAATCAGTTACACTGACTTCAAAGAAAATATCGGCAACTACGTCAAGATAGACAACAACATCTACCACGTATCATGCGTGGACGCAGCTGGCAAAAAGTACTACTTCAACGTGGAAGTCGGCTACACAGAAAAAGTCGCAGAATTCATTCACACTGCGATGGACAACCGCTCATTGATTGAAAAAGGCGGCACTGTTGCCAATGACGCGCCTGTGGCAAACGCCGCACTGGATTACACTGCAGCCGACCCCAACCAGGCAAGTTGGCTTGATTACGTCCTTCCCGTGCTGTGGGTGTGCCTTATCATCGGTCTTGGCGTAATCATGTTCCGTTCCATCGCCAAGCAAAACAACCAGAACATGGACTTCGGTCGTTCCCGCGCAAAGGCGCAAAAGAACATCAAAGTCCGTTTCGCAGACGTTGCAGGCGCGGATGAGGAAAAGGAAGAGTTGCAGGAAATCATCGACTTTCTTAAACATCCGCAAAAGTACAACGACGTCGGAGCGCGTATCCCTCACGGCGTGTTGCTTGTAGGTCCTCCGGGAACAGGTAAAACTCTGTTTGCCAAAGCCGTTGCAGGCGAGGCAGGCGTGCCGTTCTTCTCTATCAGCGGTAGTGACTTTGTCGAAATGTTTGTCGGCGTGGGCGCAAGCCGCGTAAGAGATTTGTTCGATCAGGCAAAGAAAAACATGCCGTGCATCATCTTTATCGATGAAATCGACGCGGTAGGTCGTCAGCGCGGCGCAGGTCTCGGTGGCGGTCACGACGAAAAGGAACAAACGCTTAACCAATTGCTGGTTGAAATGGACGGTTTCGAGTCCAACACCAACATTATCGTAATGGCGGCAACCAACCGCGCGGACATTCTTGACCCGGCATTGGTTCGTCCGGGACGTTTCGACAGACAAATCTTCGTCAACCGCCCCGACGTAAGAGGGCGCGAAGCCATTCTTAAAGTTCACGCACGCAAAAAGCCCATCGGACCGGACGTAAACTTCCGTCAGGTGGCGCGTATCACGGCAGGCTTTACGGGCGCAGACCTTGAAAACCTGCTCAACGAAGCGGCAATACTGGCTGTCCGCGACGGCAGAAAAGTCATTTCCATGGCGGACGTCAACGAGGGTATCAACAAAGTGGTAATGGGCCCCGCCAAAAAGTCGCGCCTTGTGACGGAACCTGACAAGCGCATTACCGCCTACCACGAAGCAGGTCACGCAATACTGGGCAGTTTGCTTAAGTACTGCGACCCGATTCACGAAGTTACAATCATTCCGCGCGGACAGGCTGCGGGCTACACCATGAGCCGTCCCGACAACGACAACGACCACGTAAGCAAGCAACAACTGCTGGACGAAATCACAATGGGACTCGGCGGACGCGTTGCGGAAGAACTTATCATCAAAAACTACTGCACGGGCGCAAGCGGCGACATCAAAATGATTACCGACAAGGCGCGCCGCATGGTTACCGAATGGGGTATGAGCGACCGTATCGGACCGCTGTTTTACGGCAGCGACGGCGAAATTTTCGTAGGTCGCAATTACCAGACGGAAAAGGGCTACTCCGAAGAAATCGCCGGCGTAATTGACGAAGAAATCCGCGCAATAGTGGAAAGCTGTCACAAACGCGCTACGGAAATTCTGTCCGGTCACCTCGACGTGCTGCACAACATGGCGCGCGTACTTATCGAGCGTGAAACCATCCACACCGAAGAAGTTGAAATGCTGGTCGCAGGCAAATCCGTCGACGAAGTTCTTGCCGAAATGGACAAGTCCGACAACGCAGGCAGTAACGGTAGTAACGGCAAAGCAAACGGTACAAACGGCGGTGACGCAAATACCACAAACGTGACTACCGACACGACAACTTCGCAGCCTGCCGCGACTGCCGACAACGAAACGACCGACGGCAACGACACGGCAACAACCGACGACCAAAATAAGTAACAACAAGGCGGTAATACGCCGCAAATTACATCAAAAATTGTATACGTAGCGTAATTTTGCTTACCAATCGCAGCATTCTTCGGGTGCAGTGCGGCAAGCAAAACGTCTGCGTAAACGTATTCAAAACGGAGAAAAAGATGAAAAAATATCTCGCCATTCTGTTGCTGACACTTTTGTGCGTGACAGGCGTGCTTACGGCGTGCAACAATGTTGCGTCGACGGAAACAGCCATTCGCTGGGGCAAATACGACGCTGAAGGAAACGCCGTTGCCGACGCGTACTCTTACAAAATTTCCCTTGCGGACTTTGCCGACAGAACTACTTCCGGCGCACTGTTCAAAAGTTACAAAAACCAAGCAGACGAAACGGACAAAAACACCTACTACAAGGACATGGTAATCAGCACAAGCGGTGCAAACGAAGTTTCGGCGTATTCCAAGGACGAAGTTATCCCTGCCGATGTCGAGGGCATCTACACGATTACCTACGTGCAGAGCACTGACAAAACAACCTGGACGGTAACGACCAAACAAACGCTCAACGTAACCTACAACAAAGAGGACATCATCGAAAGCGGCGTACTGAGCGGGCTTGCTAACTGGGAAACGCTCAAAACCAAGATTAAGGAAGGCTCGGAAACAGAAGAACAGATCACCTTTGTAAGCACCACCGAAACGACGGTTGTGTTTGAAAACGCCGAGTCGCAACGCCCCGTAAGCAGCAACACGGCTGTGGACGGATTTTACATCGGCAAAAGCAAGCAGGAAGTGACGAAAAGCAACGTTTCCACCGTGTACGACCTTGCAAACAGCAAGGTTACCGTTACGTTAAACGGCGAAGAAACCACGCGGGAAGTTAAGCTGAACGCAAATGCCCGCTTTATCGACGCCAACCAGATACTGACCTACATACGCAGCCTTGAAAAGGGCTCGGACAAGATGAAGGACAACCCGTCCGTCACAGTGTACCTGCCGGCTTCCGACCGCACCTACACGGCAACGTTCGGCTTTACCTACAGCCAGAACTGCATCCTGACAATGGGCGGCAAAGACAACTACGTCAAACTGAACAGCGTCAACTGCGCGCTTGGCTCGATGGCGTTTATGCAAACGCAAAACCTGCCCGACACCCTTGCAGGCAAACAGATTGACTGCATCAGCGACGGCTACGGCGGACACATCAGTCGCTACACCGTGACGCGTTTCCGCGTGGGTAACCTCAGTTACACACTTGACCTCGACGCATTCGACGGCGCGGCAGACATCATAGCCGCACTGACCGCCAAGGAAAGCAAGTAAAACAGAAATCTTAAATGCCGCCACAAACCGTGACGGCATTTTTTATAAGTACTGCTTTTTCTGATTTACGTGCTGTTGAGATTTTCTTTCTATAAGACAGGCAATTTTTGTCGAATTGCAGACCGGTATCGGCAACGACAACTTTTTTCAAATAATCGGTTGCATTTTTTTGTATAATACAGTATAATATTACCGCTAACGAGATGTGACAAACAACTTAATTACCAATATCGAGGTGTAGCGCAGTTGGAATTTGGCAAAAAGCAAATCGACACGGTGTGTCGTTTGCCGACAAATTCGCAAGAATGAGATTTTCATTCGCAGCGCGGAAGCGGTACGCTAACAACTGCTTGATTACCTTGCTTGGGAAATTAACTTCAGTCAGCAAACAACTTAATTACCAACATCGAGGTGTAGCGCAGTTGGTAGCGCGCTTGGTTCGGGACCAAGAGGCCATGGGTTCAAGTCCCGTCACTTCGACCATCTATGTAGGACGAAAATACTGCCCTACAAAATACAGCCTGAAAACGAGAGTTTTCAGGCTGTATTTTACTATATATTGTGGTTTTGAGCGAAATTGAGTATTTTTGATTTTGACTACTGCCTTTTTATGCAAATCAATCAAAGATAGGACTTAAACCGACGACTTTAATAACATCATGAAAGAATGCAATAGTATTTTATTCTGTCGCAATAAGTTCTTGTGTGTTAAATTGTAAGTGTTACTATTGATTTTCATTAAATTATATCATATAATCTTAAAGATAGGAGTTTAACAAATGACGGAAGAAATAGTACAAAGATTTATACATAGATTATTCAATTCGGATTTGAGTAAGGATGGTAAAGCGATAAGGGATGAAAAGCTACCTTATATCAATTTACCTTTATATAAATATTGTTCAGTTTGCGAAAGCGATAAACGGACGAAAGACACGATTGATTATAATATTGACAATTTTGAAAATGATATATTATATTTTCAAAATCCCGCAAAGTTTAATGATCCATTTGATTGCTATTTAGGATTTTCACAGACACAAATAGTACGCGATATTATGATACAGCAACTGAAACAACAACATCAATATACCCCGCAAAATAGAGAGATAATTCAAACGCTATTTGAACAATCGGATGATTCAAACGAATTGCTTGAAGAAAATATGGATATAGTTGTTTCTATTATGCGAGATACGGCGACGCTTTTAGTTGGGGACGATCCTGTTGAGAAAGCAGTATTAGATAGTGTATGTAGTTTGTCAGAAAGCGATATAACGTTATTTAAGAGAATTTTTAGCAATCAACTTACAATTCTTGATAAACAAAGAATAGTTGATTTAATGTTTGATAATCCGACTTTTCAAGCATCATTATCTACAAATCTTCAAAACCCCGAATTTTCTCTTGCGGCAGCTCGGCATGATATGAAGTGGAAAATGGAGAACAATCCGAGTGAAATGCTTTACGAAGATGAAGGAACCGGATTGACTGGTATCGATTTAATATTGAATTTAGCAACAATGATAAAGAGGAATCAGTACTCGATAAAAGATATAGATTCTATAAAAGAACAATTTGATTCAATATCAAAAGAATCCATTAAGAAAGCAAGGCAAGTTGTTTCCGAACAATTTAGAGTAACTTGTTTAAGCCAAAAAATGGATTCATCATTAATGTGGTCGCACTATGCGAATAAGCATTATGGTTTTTGTCTTGAATATGATTTTACCGCGACGGTATCTTATCAGCCGAACGATTTGTTGACTGCGCAACTTATGCTTTTTCCCGTGCATTATTCGGACGAACGACCTTTGTTGTCAAAAGCTCTTTTTGACACAAAAAATCTGTTTAATTACAAAAAGAATAATATGCTTCCTGCCGTTGCGTTTGAAAAAATCATGTATGGTCTTTTGGGAAAAAGCTCGGATTGGGATTACGAAGAAGAATGGCGAATTTTTCAATTAGGAAATAAAGATACAATGAAACTACCAAAAGCGCGTAAAGTGTTTTTAGGGGCGAATATAGAGGATAGCCCCAAACAGCGTATAATGGAAATAGCAAAAAAGAAGAATATCCCCGTTTTTCAAATGTATTTGAAAGCAGATAGATATAAATTTGATTATTATAGAGTATTATAGCAGGAAGGGGCTGTGGCAAGTTGAAAAAAAACTTGCCACAGCCCCTTTATTATAGATTGTTTTAATTAAATATAGCAAAAAAGTTAAAACTACTTTCTAACGAATGGTTTAATATTGATGAGAAAAAATTAAACTTATACAAAATGTTTAAGCAAATAATCGTTAATCAAAATGATGCTTGGTATAAGTCTTTTTCAGGAAACTACGCTGATTCATTTTTATACTTCATTTGTCTATTGAATTATTTTTCCGGGTTTAAAAATATTCAAGATTATAAAGAAAAAACGGTTGAAGAACATAGGGTGCTGTTAAACAATTTGGCAGTTGCAAATTTAAACGATTATTTCACGAGGATGCATTCGAAACTTCCAATAGAACCAATTTCTCCAAATGATAATGAGTTTTATTATAATCAACGTGGGGCTAAATGTTTCTTTGATTATACACGGCAAGGATATTTAGATATTCCTAAACTTAAATCAAATAAAGAAAGAGGAGCGATATATCAAGTTTTATCGGTAGGCTTTTTCGGGGGAAATGAGCAGCCTTGTGTAACAATATATAAAGATGAACAGGCGCAATGTTTATTATTGCCTAAAGAGTTGTCTGACTGGGCATTTGATATGGTTGCTTTCTCGAATATTGGTGGGAATTTTTTTCCAAGTGATGTAGAGTTCGGTTATATTAATGGGCGCTATTATGCAGAAATATTATAAGAAAGCAAGTAAAAACATTTGTAGGACGAAAATACTGCCCTAATTTTTATGGTTTGGAGAATATTAATAAAGGCTTAAAACAGGCGAATACTAGCGTGAAAAAGAACGATTTTTGATGAAAAAAATTGATTAAAAAACAACATCGTTAGTTCAAAACTTGCTTGGTGTAGCAAGATAAAAAGTCGACATTTTCTGATGAAACAGAAGTTGTCGACTTTTCATTATGAAAGAAAAATATTATGATGATGAAGTAATGAACAATTATGATTTTGAAAAGTATGTATAATAAGGTTTGCATTAAAAATATTTATAAATAAGTTCAATGAGAACGATGTTTATTTGATTGAAAATGATTTAAGCGAGCGTTGCATTTGTAGTAGACTTGCGTTTTACATACAACAAACACTTATGACATCTCGGTTTAGTGAATATACAGTTGATGTTGAATATAATCGTGGCGCAAAAGGAAAAGATAAATCGCCAAAAGTTTTACATGATAAAAAGATAGTCGTTGATCTAATAGTTCATAAAAGAGGACAATCCGAATATTATGGTTTTGACAATCTTTTTTGTGTAGAGATGAAAAAGTCAAATAGTCGTTATGGATATAATGACGATAAAGCACGGTTAAAAGATATGACTGATTATGATTATGGATATAATTATAAATTTGGTTATATGGTAATTGTCGATATGAAAAACAAAATACTTAAAATAGAGTCCGAATTTAGATTAAATAATGCACAATAGACAAGGCAGTATTTTCGTCCTACAAAGACAGTCAGCGACTCGCAATGGGTCACAAAAAAAAGTAAGGTTCAACAGACCTTACTTTTTTTTTACCATTCAATGGCAAACAAATTCCTCTTTACACCTTTACAATATAGCCGTATTTGCGCGGGGCGGCAGGTTTGGCAGGGGCGGCGGCATAGCCGAGCGCAATGCTTCCTACTCCGCGAAGCGTTTCCGGCAATCCCCATTCTCGCAAAAGTTGCTTACCCCGTTCGCTGTCAAATATTTCGCGCTCGCGGTGAACCCAGACTGTTGCCAAACCAAGGCTTTCCGCCGCAAGCATCATGTTTTCAAGTACGCAACTGCCGTCCTCTACCCAAGTGCCTGCATTGCTGTCGGCAAGCACCAGCACGACAACGGGTGCGCCGTAATACGGGTCTGACGTAACGCCCATCACGGCGGCATTAAGCGCGGATATTTCGCGGCGGTACTTGTCACCGGTCACCGCAACGATAGTAGGAGACTGTTTGTTCATTCCGCTCGGCGCAAAAGTACCTGCTTCCAGCACGGCATCCAGCAGTTTTTCGGGCACTGGGTCAGTCTTGTACGCCCTTGTGCTGCGACGAGATTTGATTACATTCAATGTTTCGTTTGTCATACGCTCACCTTCTTTTTGCTTATTATACACCCTTGCCGCCGCTGTGTAAAGACTGTTTTTAGGGAACATTTAATTACGAAAATATTGTTGCGACGGTTTTTGCGACATTTTTCCCGGCGGCAACGTATCGTTCGCCGCAATGCAATCCGTCGTTATTTACTTATTAAAGTTACAAAAACGTCATAAAATTAAACAAATTACCGTCATTATTCACTGATTTTGCGCTAAAATCGACATTTGCGGCCAAAAAGGGTTGAATATCTTCGCAAAAAATGTTAAAATTTAGTTTAATTCGTAGGGCTTCTCGCCAAACGGTTAATATGCGCCACGCGATAAACAAATCCCATCCCTGCGGCGCGCATTGCGGCGGCTCGTTCCGCCGTTAAACATCTAAGGAGAAATCTAATGAGTGTTTTACTTATAGACGCAGACGGCGAACTTTGGTACACGAGACAGGAAGAACTGGGCGTCAGATGTATACAGATGCCATACAGTTACTGTGGAAACGAGTACTACTACGACCTTGGCAAAAACACCGACTTCGACGCATTTTACAAAGCCGTCCGTGGCGGAGAAGTGCCAAAAACAATGGCTCTCAATCCTCAGGAATATGTCGACATCATCGAGCCGATTTTTGCAGAAGGCGAGGATGTGCTGTACGTAAGTTTTTCACACAAGATGAGCGGAACTTTCGACCACCTGCACACCGCGCTGGAGCAATTGAAGGAAAAATATCCCGACCGCAAATGCACGGTGTTTGACACCAAGTCCATCAGTCTGGGCGCAGGCATCCAGATGGAATACGCGGCCGAACTGAAAAACAACGGCGCGTCCGACGAAGAGATTATCGCTGCCCTGACGGAATTCACCGACCGTGTGGCGGTGTACTTTGTAGTGGACGACCTTATGCACCTCAAGCGCGGCGGCAGACTTAGCGGTATTGCGGCGTTTGCAGGCACGTTGCTTGGGCTCAAGCCTATACTTACGCTTGACGAAAACGGCAGTCTGGGTGTACTCACCAAGAAAGCAGGCAAGCGCACCGCACTTAAACTTATTGCAGACAACGTTGTTAAGCAGCTGACCGGCACGGATTACAGCGTGTACGTTGTGGACGCCGACAGCAAAGACGACGGAGATTGGCTTGCCGACCAGATAAAAGCAAAGCGTCCCGAAGCGAAGATCGTCCGTCAGGTAGTCGGTCCCGTAATCGGCGCACACTGCGGTCCCGGTACGATAGGCGTAATTTTCATCGCCGACAAACGCCCGATTCCCCTTGCGAAGTAACTTTAACAAGAAAAAATTACTACGTATATGAATTTTTACAACAAAAGACCGACAGAAATACCTGTCGGTCTTAATTGTTTCATGTGAAATTTTTATTTCCATCTGTCATTTTTATTGTTTTCAATGCGCTTTGTATAGTTGCATTTCGGATATGAATGACACCCGAGAAAACTTCCGTATTTTCCTTTTTTGACGATAAGAAAGTCACCGCACGACGGACAACGATTATTTATACGTACAGCATTAAGGTCGCCGATTTTGTATTTACAATAAGGATAATTCGAACATCCGTAAAACTCGTTGCCTTCTTTACTTTTGCGAAGAACAAGTTTGCCAGACTTACACTCTGGACATGTGCACTCGTTTTTTTCGGCACTTTTGCCGCTGTCATTCATTTCGTAAGCATAGTTTTTAATTTCTTCTACAAATTCAGACGGCTTATTTTTATTCACTAAAATATAGACAATTTTTTTTGTTCGCGTTAAAGCGACGTAAAACAGCCGGCGTTCCTCTGCATAAGGAAAATTACTTTTATTACTCAGCACAAGCGACAGTATCGGATCGTCTTCTGTTTTATTCGGGAAACCACACCTGTCGTCGTTTGCATTTATAAGCACAACAAAGTCACTTTCCAGTCCTTTGGACGCATGTACTGTTTTGTAGCATATATCCTTTTCTGCAAACAAGTCAGCTTTCAACCTGCCGCCCTTTTCCATTACAAATCTTTTTGTTTCAAGTATAGGTCTTATGTCGTTTCTGTTTCTTCCCAACACAAGAACGGTTGCAGATTTATTTTTAGAATATATTTCGTTTAACACTTCTAAAAAAGAAGTTGCAACGTCTTTGTCATAATATTTCAATCTGACAGGATTTTCGGTATGCTTGTTTGAAAATATGTGTTTTTTGTACTGTTCAGGATTCGCCGTGATAAACGGTTCGACTATCGCCTGTAGTTCTGCAGAATTGCGGTGTGTTGTCGTTATGTAATTGATTTTCACATCATCGAAATAGTTAGCAAAGTTTACAAAAACATCAATGTCGCACCCTGCAAACCGATAAATTGCCTGCCAATCGTCGCCAACCGCAAACAGCTTTGAATTTCCGTGTTCAATAAGTTTTTGTAAAAACTTTGTTCTTCCGACAGATATATCCTGAAATTCGTCAACGATGATATACTTAAACCGAAACATTTTTGTTTTATCCAACAACTCTGTCGAATAAAGTATCATGTCGTCAAAATCTATTTTTCCCTCCGCTTGTAATTGCCGCTTGTAGCAAACATACACGTCTTTGCAAATTGACAAAAATAATTTTCTTCTTTCCACTAGATACTTATTTTCAGACGTACAGTCAAACAAATCAAATTCTTTTTCCGTCGAATATCTTGTTTTATACAAATTTATAAATGTTGCGACAAGATTAAAAACCGAACTTCCGTCATTTCTCTGCATTGCGGCATCGAGTGCTTTTTTTGTTTCTTCTGTTGACAACGGCTTAAACTCTACGCCATGCGCAACAAGTTTTTCTTTCAATTCGTTAAACACAGTGCCGTCTTCAAACATATACGAATACGTTTCAACGCACAAGGTACCGTTTTCTGCATGCGTTTTTCTTTTCCATTCCATCGATTCAAAATACTCTTGTTCTTCCTCGGCAGAATATTGCGGCGTTCTTCCGTATTTATTTATGCCGTAGTGTTCGATATAGACGTTGTATGCTGGCAAGAAAAAGTCAGGAGTATACTGTCTTCTTTCCGAAGTAGCAGTTCTAAACTCATACGGATATTCGTAGACATAATCTATTCCGTTGATAAACAGGTAGTTTGCCAACACCAACTCTTCGACACTTTTTACATATTCGCTTTTTATTGTTTCCAAGGAATATTCATTAACGTTTACCGATTTAAGCGCGTCTTTGAGCGTATAAAAATTTTTTTCTTTCAAAAACTCGTATTCTCTGCCTTTATCGTCAAACTTATTCTCTACAGTCAAGTTTCCTTCGGGATACAAGGTAAAATATTTGAACAATTTGTTAAGCAATTCGGGATTTTCATCGACATTTTCAAAAAACGCAGTCATTCTCGCCTTAAACTGGTCGTCAACCGTCTGCTTTTCACCGCTTACGGCATTTATTATTTCAAGTCCCAACGAGTGAAATGTCTTAACTTTCAGTCCTTTGTCTTCGCCGATTTTTTGCAGCAGGTCTTCTGCCGAAGCCTTTGAATACGACATCAGCAAAATTTCGTCTTTCGTCGCCATTCTATTTTCAAGTAGCCACTTCACTTTGCCGCAAATAGTCAATGTTTTTCCCGCTCCTGCCCCTGCAACAACCAACTGAGATTCAGGATCAAACAGTATTGCGCGTTTCTGTTCGTAGTCAGGTATTTTTCCGTTAACCTCATTCAATACGGCATCGTTAATGTGTCTCTCGACATACTGTTCGTTAAGTACACCAACCATATTTACAGGGACATCTGGCAGAGAGTAATAAACTCTCTTATAATTGGCAAACTCAATCTTTTTTTCTTTTATTTTTTCAAAAAATTGTCTTTCTTCATTTCCATCAATAAACTTGTCTGGACAAAAATTGCACAACACCAAATATTCCTTTACAATATCATTTTGTCTGATTATATCGTAGTAATCTTCATACAATTGTCCGATTCGCAAAATGTATTTTTTATAAGTTGTGGCTTTCGGCATTTCCGCAGGAAAGGTGTACCTGCTAACCTGCAAAGCGACATTATTAAACTTTTCAATCTTTTCAAACGGATAGTCGACAATGTTTATCAAAATTTTTTCTATTGGATGAATTTTAATTATCTCGTCGAATTCTTCCTCCAACGCATTTATACTTTCGTTATGTTTTTTAACTTTCTCAAGCAGCTGTTCATATTCGATTGCACTTTTCCTGAATTCGGAATTTCTAAGAAGCGCAATGTTTTCATTGATTTCGAGTCTATCGCATTCAACTAACTTAAAAAATTTGAGTTGTGGTGAAACTTCGGAAATAACTGACGTTACTTTTTTTCTACACTTTCTTACTTTGAAATAATCTCGTATTTTACTAAATATAGACATATCAACCTCTTAACTTTCTTTCTGGCTTAGCTGTTTTTATTCGGATTTGTTTTTCAGACAAAAGCATTTTTGCAAAAATTGCACACGGGCGGCGAATGAGCGACAAACGACTTCGGCATTTGTGTTGACATCAAAGCCGTGAAACGTGCCCTTGTTGTCAAGCAACGTAACGTCGGCTACGTTCGCTTTCAATGCTTTGTACATTTCCTTGCCCTGGTCGTGCAAGCAATCGTATTCTTCCGTTTCGACAAATGCGTGGCGCAGATATGCGTATTTGTCGGCAGTAACGACGGGTGAAACATACGATTGTCCGTCAAGGTACCAACGCCACATTTTTGCGTTGTTGACGGAGTTCCACAACGGCGTATCGGAAAAGGCAAGCATGCTTGCGCCGTCCTTGCGCTCGTCGACAACAGGGTAGACGAGCATCATTCCGACGGGCAACACGTCCGCGCCGCCGAGATTGCGGCATAATTCAAGCGCGAGACTACCGCCCGCGCTGTCGCCGCCCACAACAATGCGCCCGACATCTACGCCGAATTCTTCCGCATGTGCGGTCACGTATCTGTATGCGGCAACCGCCTGATTTACAGCCGTCGGGTACTTTGCCTTTGGCAACACATCGTAGTCTACGCTTAACACGACGCATGGCGCGGCGGCATAAATTTGTTCGGCATAGTAGTGCACAAAACTCTCTTTGTACCCAAAACCGCCGCCGTGCAGGTAAAACAGGCACGGTAAACAGCTGTTAGTGGCACATTTCGGCTTCATTAAATGTACTTTTATGCCGTTTACTCTGCGCCGCTCGTAAACAAAACTTTTGCAGTCAATGCCCTTGGGCAGCAGAGCAATGGCAGCATTTACAAGCGGAAAAATCGCCTTAAAAAACGGCAGATTCGGATGTGTTTTCAGTTGTTTGTCAAATTTATATTTCATATTCTTAACAGTCTCTCTTCAGTCGGAAAAAACCGGGTTTGCGCATTTCAATTAAGTATAACACAAAAGTCGGCGACGCACAACATCGATACAAACATCTGATTGCTGCAAATTGCCCGCTACGGAAACATCTTTGCCACGGCGGTTGCTCGTCATGTTTTTTTTTCTTTGCCTTTTCCACGGCAAAAACATACTCAAAATCATTGATTTGCGCCGAAAAATAATGTATATTTGTCTTATGGAATTCGAAATCTTTTTCAACACAGATTATCCTGGCAAACGCAAAGACATCCGTTCGGTAAAAAACAAAACGTTCGGGACTTTTTTCTGCAGTTTCGCAACACTGTTCGCGATAGGATTTTTTATAGTTTTCTTCATGTTTCAGAACTTCCGGTGGGAGCAGAAACTGCTTGGAGGCATATTACTTGCCGTCGGGCTTGTCGGTCTGCTCCTGACGCCATTTTTCGTGTTGTTCAAAAAGGTAAACGAGGGGCTTGACGGCGACGTTCACATGGTCTTTACAAAACTTGCAAACGGCGAATGGAACTGCATGACATTTGTAAATACCACGCCCGAACCTGTCTACAATGACGAGATTTCTCTTGCGGAATTCACTTCCCGTGCGGTAGTCGTAACTCTGAAAAACGGCAAAGAAGTGGTCGTGCCGCTTTGCCTGATGTCCGACGACGATAAGACAAAACTCAAAACCGTTGCCGACGAAACAAGGCAACTGCGCATAGACCAGACGGCGAAAAAAAATAAGTAATCGGGTACGCGCTTTTTCGAGCGCATAACAATTCCGACAGCAACCGCCCGTACAGGTACGACGTTTCTTTTCGCTTCG
The DNA here is from genome assembly GCA_003537755.1 of Clostridiales bacterium. GTDB lineage: Bacteria > Bacillota > Clostridia > Christensenellales > CAG-314 > Fimimonas. Next base: position 14,430 of record DPQS01000045.1, read on the forward strand.
GCAAAGAAACGTCAACGGTAACAACGTCAGACAATAACAACAACATCATCAGGCAACAACAATGCTTTTGCAAAGCCGAATATCAAACAAATCCCGACAACAGGCGCGTATATATTGATTTTTATTGTAAGATATTGTATAATATATACGTAGGAGAGCGTTTGTAAAAGGCTTTTGCAATTATGTTTTACGCAACATTCATTTCACATTTCGGAACACAATTGCAAAAGGCATTAAAGCAGTACCCTTTCGGGCGAGCACGGAGCGTGCACGATTAGAAAAACGTTGTCGTTTCAATACTTATATCGCAATCGGTGCCTCGCAATGACATGTTAGGATAACCACTATAAGAAGTCTATTTCTATTACGTCCGGCGAAGTTAGTACACTCAAAGCAGGCAAATAAGTCGCAAATTGTTAGTAAACCCTATCGGGGTGGCGAGGTGTTAAGTCGCAGCGACATTTCGCAGGGACAGCGAAGGTTTAGAAACGCGTAACAACGGCGCAACTGAGAATGTAATATTAAACGACTACATTTTGGTAGATTTTTACTACGTCCGCCGAAGTTAGTACACTCAAAGCAGGCAAATAAGTCGCAAACTGTTAGTAAACCCTATCGGGGGTGGCGAGGTGTTGCCACGAAGCGACATCTGAACGAGGGTGCGGCTGGGTAGGCTGCCTACCATAAGACATAATGCCCGAAGTGAAGCGAGCGAGCACGCGATCGCACTCGTGGCAATTCCTCGGCAGGACCCCATACATAATCTGCTTCTCTTCGGCACCCATTTCACAAGGTCGCTTCCGCGGGGATACCATCGACTTTGCCTACGGCTTCGCTCGGTATGACGTTTTCCAGAATCCGTCAAAGGTTATCGTCATTAAGTACCCCTTTACTCAAAACATTCGTCCACTCAAAACGCTTTTTCCGTCCTTGCCATCGCGGCGAGCGACGACGAAAGAGCACGAGAAAACCGTCGCACGGTTGTCTCGCCCCGACTTGTCCACACCCATTCTACAACCGCTGTGGGTAACTTGCGACACTTGTCCACACGACCTACGTCGGACATACCACAACATTTAGTTGTTTCACGCCGTTTCGTCCGATATTTAGTGCCGCCTGTGTAACAGTCATCACTAATCCACATTTCCACACACACTAACTTATCTACTACTTGTAGAATAGTTAAATCTGTAGTTATCACGGCGCGGAATTTCAGCCCAAAAAAGTTGTGCAATTGCCGCTGAAATACCAATCATTCGGTAGTAACTATTGCAGAAAAAAATTGCCGTAATGTGTTTGCTGTAACACGCAAACATCGGCAAACAATACAAAAATACAAAACCAACGAAAACAGCCAAAAGCCGCCTACGCGCGGCGAAGGAGTAAGCATGAAAATCATCGTAAACAGTCTGGACCTTAACGACGCCGTAGCCAAGGTTAGCAAAGCACTGCCCGGCAAAGATGTTGCGCCCGTGCTTGAATGCATCAAATTTACGGCGGAAAACGACAAACTGACATTGTACGCAACCGACAAGGATCTCGCCATCGAAAAGACCATCGACGCCAACGTAATCGTGGGCGGACAGATGCTTGTGCCCGGCAAAATCTTTGCCGAATACATCCGCAACATTGCCGATGCGGACAGCGAAGTGTCCCTTGATACCGACGAAAACCGCCTTATGATAAGCACCGGCGGCAGCGACTGCAACATCGCAACGCTGGACGTAGACGATTACCCCGAAGTGGAGGAAATCGGCAACTCGTCCTACTTCGCCATCGTGGAACGCAATCTCAAAGCACTTGTCAACAATGTGTTGTTCAGTGTGGCGACGGATGACAGCCGCCCCATGCTTAAAGGTGTTTACTTTGAAGGAACCGGTTACACGCTTACCGCCGTTGCAACCGACGGTTACCGCTTCGCCATGAGCAAAAAGCCCCTTGAAGAAAAGGTCGAACGTCTGACGGCAACGGTGCCTTCGCGCAGCCTCAACGAACTGTTTAAGTTGCTTGGCGACGGCGACGAAGTACTGCATGTGTACATCGAGGGTAACTACCTGCTTGTAACGCTGCCCAATACGCGTCTGTTTACGCGGCTGCTTGCAGGTCAGTACATCAAGTACGACAACATTGTGCCGCGCGAGTTTGTCAGCACGCTGACTGTCAACAAAGCCAACTTCGAACGTTCGCTCAACACGGCGTCCATCATGTCGCGTCAGGAAAAGAACAACCTTGTTTTGCTGGACATAGACGAATACAATATGACGATTTCGTCTACAAGTCAGTACGGTACTGCCAAGGAAACCGTTGCCGTCGCGCTGTCGGGCAAGGACATCAACGCCGCCTACAACAGCCGCTACATCAACGATTGCCTGCGCGTAATCAATGCCGACACCATCAAGATGGAATTTGCCAAGCACAACGGCTGTATTATCACTATTGAAAACAGCGACGAAGTGTTGTACTTCATTTTGCCTGTGAAGCAGATTAACTGAGTTTAATTTTTCAGGGGAGGGGACCTTTTGGTAAAAGGTCCCCTCCCCTTACCCTACCCCGAAAACTTTGAACAAGGGCGCCGTTATTACAACGGCGGCTTTTTTTTGTAATTTTATAAATGGTCGCCGAGCAAGGGATGTGCGCCGACTACAAAAAGGGCGCCGAGCACGGGTCGTGCACCCGCTAATTTGAAACAAGTTGTGTTTTTGCACATTAAATTGTGTCATGTTGAGCGGAACGAAGTGTAGCCGAAACATCCCCCGGAAGGGTACCTTGTGAAATTGGCACCGAAGTGCGTTAGTGATTGCTTGGGGTCCTGCCGAGGAATTGCCAATGAAAACTCGCCCTGATGGCTCAGCATTCCGTCGGAGCAATGTTGCCTATGGTAGGCTACCTACCATCAAGCCATATTGCCCGAAGATAAGCGAGCGAGCACGCGTTCGCACGTAGGGCAATTCCTCGACAGGACCCCATTACATCATTTTTTTACTTCGGCGACAACTCACCGCACTTCTGCACCCCAATTCACAATGAACCATTCCGGGGGACTCTTCGACTACGCTCAGAGTGACATATTTTTGTGTTGCGCGAACAGTTTTTCTTTCTTTTGATGGGACACGACTCGCAAACCGGCACATCGTCACTAAAAAAAAATCGAAAAAGTATTTCACAAACAATGCTACGCCAATAAAAGTTTTGAAGAAGATGGGGAACGGGGAAGAGGGAACTTTTGTAAAAGTTCCCTCTTCCCCGTAAATTACCTGTTAAATATTTTATCTTTAATATCTTTCACTCGTCCGGCGACAACTTCGTTTGTTTTTATTTCTTCGCTTATCTTGTCGCGCGCGTGCATAATGGTGGTGTGGTCGCGGCCGCCGAAGTACTCTCCTATGGACACAAGGGGTACGCTTTGCCCCAGTATGTCGCAAATAAGGTAAATGCAAATCTGGCGCGGCACTACGATTTCCTTATTCTTCTTTTTGCCGATAAGGTCCTCTTTCTTCACGCGGAAGTAATCGCAGGTGTTGTCCACGATGTGGTCTATGGTAATGATGTCGGTGCTGGCGTCGGCGTAGTCGCGCAGAGCGTCGTTGACGATGTTCATGTCGTTTGGGTCACCGCCTACAAGCGTGCTGTAACTGACAATGCGGTTCAGCATGCCTTCCATTTCGCGGATGTTGCTTGTTATGCGCTCGGCAATGAGTTCAAGCACGTTGAAGCCGATGTTGTAGTTTTTGGCGTTGCATTTTTTTTGCAGAATGGCAATGCGCGTTTCAAGGTTGGGCGGCTGGATGTCGGCAATGACGCCGAACGCAAAGCGCGTTTTCAGTCGGTCGGCAATTTTAATTTCCTTTGGCGGACGGTCGCTACTGAGAATTATCTGTTTGCCTGCAAGGTACAACTCGTTGAAGGTGTGGAACATCTCTTCCTGAGTGCCTTCCTTGCCGGCGAGAAATTGTACGTCGTCCATCATAAGCACGTCTACCTTGCGGTACTTGTCGCGGAAGTTTTTTGTCGCGCCGGGGTTGCCTGTGTTGTGTATGGACTCAATAAACTCGTTTACAAACTGGTCGCAGGTTACGTACACGATTTTCTTCTCGGGGAAGTTGCGCTGTATGCTGTTGCCGATTGCGTGCATAAGGTGGGTTTTGCCCAGCCCCACGCCGCCCCACAAAAACACGGGGTTGTAGGTCACGGCAGGGTTTTCCGCGACGGATTTGGCGATGGCTACGGCGTATTCGTTGCTTTTGCCCACGACAAAGTTGTCAAAGGTGTACTGCGAAATGAAGTTGGGACGTTCGTCCGTTTCCGACATGTAGTTGTCGCTGACGGGGATGTCCACTTCCTGCTGAACGCTGCCGAGGTGCGGCACGTCGTCTTCGGTGATGACCTCGATGTCGATGATGGACGGAAACACGAGATTGGTGCACTTTTTAAGGGTTTCCTTGTAGTTGTGCAACACGATGTCGCGCAGAGTGCGCGTTTCGGCAAGCAAAATCAGTCGGTCTTTGTAGATGCCGACGGGTTGCAGCGTGTTTATGTACAGGTCGTAAGCCAGCGTAGACACTTTGGCTTCGGTTTCCAGCAAAATATTGTTCCAGATTTGGTCAAGTTTAAGCATAGTTGTCCGTTTGATTACAGAATATTTTTGTTTGCGCAGCATCTGACCGCGCCAGAATAACGAATAAATTCATTATACATTTTTTTGCCGATTTTTGCAAGTGTTGCGCTTCTTTTCGTCAATGTCAACTGCACAAAAATGAAGATTCGCGCTTTTGCTTAAAACGAGTTTGCTGCTACTTGTCGTTTGTGGGTATCGTGTGCGTTTATTGTTTGCGGAATGTCAGGTCGGGTAAAATTATTACGGTTTCTTCGGGGTTGTCTTTGTTTTTCCAGATTACGACAAAGCGCACCGACGCAGATACCGGTTTGTATCCTTTGCTTATCTGCTTGTTGATGTTTTTTACGCATTCCTGCGAAAATTTTGCAACCCGCTGCGCGCGTCCTTTTATTTGTGCCGTCAGGTATTCGCCCTCGATGGCAAGCGGCATGCCGCCTCGAAGTTGAATGGTTTGCTTGTTTTTGTCCTTAAAAAAGTTAAGCACTACGTCACTGTAACCGAGCTGCAATAATATTTCTTGCGGCTCGTCGTAAACCGTGTTGTCGACAACTGTTGTCACACAATTGGTAAACTCGTCAAAAGTGTCGTTGTTGCAGTGGATGTAGAGATTTGTTTTTGCGCGGGTTAACGCGACGTAAAGTTTGCGACGGTTTTCGTCTGTCGTAAAACGGTCTGCGAGCATCAGCCATACGTTGTCGAATTCGCGCCCTTTGGATTTGTGAATTGTGGAAACGAACACCGTTTGCGTATCCTGTACGTAAAAATCTTCAAAGTCTGATTCGTCAATGAAGTCCGTCAGGTCGGAATAGTATTTTTCGACAGTGCATGTGTTTTCAAAATCGGCAATCATTTTGAAAATATTGTCGATGTAGTTACTTTTGCCGTAAACGGCTTTTAATTCCGTTTTGGCTTTGCCCCAGGTAACGTCGTCAATAACAGGCGACGACGGATTTCTGAAACGATTGATTGTTTTGAGAAAGAAACGTACTTCGACAAGATTTTGCAGGCGCAGTCTGTCGCCGAGAGATTGAATAAGTTTTGCCGGGATATTGTTTTTCAACAGTAAGCCGAGTACTCTCAGTGCCTGCTCGTTGGTGCTTGTCAGCACGCAGGATTTTCCTTCGTTGTTGTTTCTTTTGATTGAATCGACAACGGCTTCCTCGAAGTAGTTGCAGAAGTGGCGCGTCACCGATACGTTGCCACTCGCCTGAGAAACGGCTTCTATCGGCAGATGCTTCAGTCGGTTGCCGATTGTTTCGACGTAAGCGTTTGCCAAAGACACGATTTGTTGCGCACTGCGGAAGTTGTCGGTCATTTCGTAGCAGGTAGCGTTGTAATCGGAGATAAGCGATTTCATGTATTTTGAGTCGGATCCGCGGAACTCGTAAATGTTCTGGTCGTCGTCGCCTACGGCAATTACTCGCATGTCTTCGTTGTTTTTGATCAGAGTCTTGACCAGCGCAAATTCATTTTCGTCCATATCCTGTGCTTCGTCTATTACAAGGACGCTTTTGGTTATGCGACCCTTTTCGACGTCGCCGTTTTCAATCATGTCTGCGGCGTCGCGAACCACATTCAGAGAACCTTCCAGTGTGCCTGTCTTGCCCAGCAGGTCAAAGCAGTATGAATGGAAAGTTTTTATTTCCACGAAACGTACGGCATTACCGATAAGTGAATACAAACGCTTCTTAAATTCCGTCGCCGCCGCGCGTGAAAAAGTAAGCATAAGCAGTTGCTCGTGCTTTACGCCTTCCAGTAGCAACAACGAACCGAGTTTGTGCGCAAGCAACATGGTTTTGCCGCTTCCGGGTCCTGCCGCGACAACTATGTATTTCGAATCGGCATCGTTGATTATTTCCTTTTGCGTTTTCGACAGTGTACCGAACAGTTTGTTGAATTTCTTTTGAGTAATGTTTCTGTTCAGGTTATTTTCCTCTTCGTCATCAAAATACTTTGCCACAAACTTTTTGAAATCCATCGAAAAGTAGTCGTGTACGTAACCTATCGCCTTGTCGTAATCGCTAAGCATCATGTTTGCGTATTTGCCGACGATGTGTATCTGTTGTACGCGGTTTTTGTAGTATTCGTCGAGAGATTTGTAGTCTTCGATTTTGTAACGAATTTTATTGTCGGAAATCAAACGATTTATTTCCATTCCGTTGTACAACACCAAAAATCCGCCTTCCAACTTCATCGAGCCGATCTTGGAAAGGTACAGTAACGCATCTTCAACGTCCGAAAGTGTCGGTTCCAGCGTGTAAAAGTGCAATCTCGGCGAGTCGTTGTACTTTTTCCACAAACCGACGAGAGAAAACTGTACCGGGATTTCTCCGCGTGCCGATTGATGTTTTTCCGCTTTTGCAAACAGGTATTCTACGATAAAATGGCAAATATCTATACGCTTGTTGAACTTGTTAAGCAGTGTTTCTTTGTCCGCTTTTAACGCGTAAAATGCTTTCGGTGCGGCGTATCCCTCTTCGTCTTCCTCGGCGGAAGTGTCGTAGCCCTTTGCAACGTATCCCTTTATTGTAAGAAAATACAGCAGAGTAAGTATATTTTTTATACTGGAAGTTGTGATACCTGCCTCGATTGCCGCTTCGTTGGCTTCTTTTAGCGAAAAATTACCGTCGGTTTCGCAAATGTAGTTCAGCAAAAACTCTTCCAGTTTTGCAAAGCGGTTAAGTGTCAATTCCGAACGGTTTTCCGTATCGCTGCTAAGCATGTACGCCGACATGTCCAACGAATCGGCAAGTATGCCTTCCTGTCGCATGAGGTTGACCGCTTCGATTACGTCATCCTTCTTGATGCCGAGTGTGTCCGCTATGTAGTCAACTCGCGACTCGGCTTCGTCGCTGTTTTGTGCTGAAAGAATATTTTTACTGGAAATGAGTGATTGGATAATTCGATTTGCGTTTTGTTTCTGCTTTTCGTCAAAGATTGTCGACGATCGAATTTTCGAGGATGCTTCCGACACGTTTTTGACAAGAATACTTGTTGCAAAAATTTTCGGAACATTGCGACCGCGCTTTATGTATCCTGCGTTTTCCAGTGCGGCGACGGCGGTTTTTACCCTTGTTTCGATTTCGCTTACGCTGACGTCCCAACCGGCAGCACGGGCTATTTCCAATGCCGAACAGCACACCCAACGTTTTTCGTGAGTCATGTCCTTGAGTGCTTTCCACACAAGTTGGATTTCGTTCATTTTGAGCATGTTCTGGTTGAGAAACATGAAGTGTTTGTTAAGGTCTTCGTCGTTGAACAAAACGTAGCACAACGCGGTTACGTTTTTGCTGCGCCCGGCGCGTCCTGCTTCCTGAACGTAGTTTTCAAGAGAGTCGGAAATGTCGTAGTGGATGACAAGACCGACGTCGTTTTTGTCTACGCCCATGCCGAATGCAGATGTCGCAACCATTACTTTTACGTTGTTTTCGTTGAAAGATTCCTGATTTTCCACCTTTTGAGATTTTTCCATTTTGCCGTTGTAAGGCAGTGCGGGAATACCGTCTGCAGTTAGTTTGTCGGCAAGTTTTTGCGTACGGTAAACGCGTGAAACGTAAACGATTGTCGGGCAATCGTGTTCCTTTATCAGTTTACGCAACATGTCGTATTTCTCGCTGTCGGAATCGCATTGCAATACAGTGTAATGAAGATTTTCTCTGTCGACCGACGTTGCAAACAGTTGCAGTGATACGCCCGTTTTTTCGCGGAAATAATCGCAGATGTCGGAAATTACTTTGGGCTTGGCAGTTGCCGTGAAGCATGAAACGGGAACGGGGTCTTTCAGATTTTTTTGCTGACGGTATTTGTTTATGAAATCGCCGATGTACATATAATCCACGCGGAAATCCTGACCCCATGCGGAAAAGCAGTGCGCCTCGTCTATTACAAAGCGTACCACATTGCGTGAAAGTAGTAGTTTTTCTATTGTGCGCGAGCGTAAAAGTTCGGGCGAAATATACAGTAATGACGCTAACCCATCCTGTACGCGTTCTATTGCGTCGGAACGTTCGACAGGGCTCATCATTCCGTTTATCGTGACGGCGTCGACGATATTTTTCTTTTCGAGGTTGTCAACCTGGTCTTTCATCAACGATTGCAACGGCGAAATTATTACGGTAAGACCACGCTCGGACTCGCCTGCCATAAGTGCAGGCAATTGGAATGCCACCGATTTTCCTCCGCCGGTAGGAAAGACCGCAAGCAGAGATTTGCCTTTTACGGCTGCTTGCACTGCATTTTCCTGCAAAGGTTCATTGTTGTACACGTTAAAGTTGTCGAAAGAGAAAAATCTTTTCAGTTGTTTGTGAATGTTCAGTTTGTCGTTGCAGTAGTCGCAACCTTCGGCGCAAGGGGTGTTGCACAGAAACTTGATTACGATAAGTATCTTTGGAAAGTTGGCGGTAAGCCACGGCGGCGTTATCGAGTGGTAATCTTCGGAATTTATCAGTGCAAGAGCGTAAGCTAACTCTACCGGATAGTAATTTACCAGCGGTGCAATGTTTGCGTTAGCGCAGATCTTCCCCTTGAAGGCGGATTTTATCAGCACAGGCAGGTCGGTAGGCCATTGGGTAAACTGTATGAAGTCGAAAAATCCGGAAAATTCTTCTTTGTCACCGAGCAGACAACAGAAAATTCTTTTTAATTGAGACGGCAGTTGGAAAAATTTATTGACTTCGGCGTAGAAAAGTGTCGCCGCGTTTTTTGCGTCGTTTTCGGGATTGTTTAATTCTTCCGAAAGAAGTTTGTCGTTTTTGACCAGACCGTGGTACGGTCGAGAAGGAAAAAGCAACGGCGAAAGGTACAGCGTGTCGATTACTTTTGCTTTTATTTCGTAAGGGCAATGCGGCGTTAAAAAGTGCAAATCGTGTTTTATTATGTTGTGACCGCAGATATACTCCGAGTCTTTAATGAAATCAAAAAACTTTTCGGTTGAAACGCCGTGATAACAAGAATTATCGGGTTTTGTTGCCGCCAAATCGAGAATAGCGTGAGAGTCGGGCTGTATTTCGCTGTCAATAAAAACAATAGAAGCGTTCATTGCTATTTCCTTAAATAATATTCTACAGTATTATAGCAAACGAAATTAAGAGATGTCAATACGAAAAAGAAAGTCTTGATTTCAGAGGAAAAAATACCGTTTCTGAATATCCACCCTATTTCTACCCCCACACCACACATTACAACTACCCCGAGTTTTTGAAAGGGTAGGGGAAAGGGGAAACTTTTTGAAAAAAAAGTTTCCCCTTTCCCATGTATCTCTCAAAATATAAAACTTACTTAGCCAGTTCGTAGATGGCTTCGACGTAGATTTCCGCCATTTTGCGCAGGTTGGACAGAATTACCAACTCGTCGGGCATATGAATGGTCTGTTCCTCGCCGGGGAACAGCGGTCCGAACGCCACGCAGTTGGGCAGGCATCTGCTGTACGTGCCGCCGCCGATGGCAATCGGTTCGAGAGCTGTGCCCATTGCCTTGTTGTACACGTCGATGAGCGTGGTTACAAGGTGGCTGTCGCCGGGTACAAACAGCGGCTCGCTGGTATGCCCGGGTACGATGTCGAATTCCGCAGGCGTGTTGTCGCGCAACAACTTGTACATGTCGACGCAACGGTAACTTACGGGGAAGCGGATGTCCACCGTGATGTTAAGTTTACCCTCGCCCGTGGTGCGCAGTACGCCAAGGTTGCAGGTAAGGTTGCCGCTGTGCTCGTCGTGAAGCGCAACGCCCCATGCCTTGCCTGTTGTGTCAAGTAATTTACCTGCCGCAAAGGCGATGGTTGCGTTGTCGGGGTACATTGCCGCAAGCGCGCGCAAAACCTTGTGCGTAGCGTTTATTCCTTCGTCGGGCGTGCTGCCGTGCGCCGCTTTGCCTTCTGCAGTAAGTGTGGCAACGTCGCCGTCCTTTGTGACGGTAACGCCGCTATTTGCGTACACTTTGGCATCTTTAAGGTCGCATGCAGGTACTTTTGCAACGCAAAGCGACGGTACTACGTTGGCACGGTCACCTGCAACAATGCTTACGCCGCAAGGCAACTTGCCGCATGCAATGTCAAACTGGTAAATGCCCTTTTCACGGTTGATTACGGGGAAGTCGCCGTCGGGCGAGAAACTTACCGTCGGGTAGGGCATTTTGGTGAAGTAGTGTTCTACGCATTCCATGCCGCTTTCCTCGTCGCAACCGAAGATGAGTCGTATTGTCTTTGTCGGACGGAAGCCGGCGTCTTTAAGTGCCTTGATTGCAAACAGGCAGGCAATCATCGGTCCCTTGTCGTCCATTGTGCCGCGCCCGTACAATTTGCCATCGGCAATCACCGCTTCGTAGGGCGGATACTTCCACTCGTCGGCAATGGCAGGCACGACGTCCAGATGCCCGAGGATACCCAGCGTTTCGTCGCCGCTTCCCTTAAAGTCTACGTGTCCTGCGTAGCCGTCGCAGTTGTAGGTGGCAAAGCCCATGTCTTTGGCAACGCCCAGCACGTAGTCCAGGCACGCCTTCACGTTTACGCCGAAGGGTGCGCCGTGTGCGGCAACGCCCTTTTCCGTGTTGAAACGAACGACGTTTTGCAATGTCGACACAAGTTCGTCAAAGTTTTTGTTTAATAAGTCTTTCGCGTTTTTCATGATTTCTCCTTCGATTGTCACCTTGCCGTCGCGGTGTGCGCGGTTCAGAAAAAGCCGTTTGCATGTGCAAAATACAAACGCGTGTGCGGCAGAAAGTTGCGGCAAGGCAAATCATTTGGACTTTTTACACCTATATTATACACAAATTGCGCGTTATGTGCTATTATATTTGTACGATTTTTGCAAAAAGGTGGACTATGGCTTCGGTAAATTCTGGACACAGACAAAGACTTCGTGAACGCATGATGAAAGAGGGCATTGCGGGATTTGCCGACCATGAAGTGCTGGAAATGTTGCTGTTTCAGTACCTGCCGCGCCGCGACACCAACAAGATTGCGCACAACCTGCTTAACAAATTCGGCACGTTTGCCAATGTTCTCAACGCTTCGCCCAAGGAACTTATGATGGTGGACGGCATTTCGGAAGTTACGGCGTGCAATCTTGCAATGCTCAAAGAGGTATTTCAACGTTACAAAAAGAGTCAGGCGGACAAAATTCCGCTGTCGGACGTGTCGTCGGTCATTCGCTATTCCAGGCAACTTATCGGCGAAAGCTACATCGAAAAATTGGTCGTGGTGTACGTCAACAGCGCGACGGAATTTCTGTATCGCGAGCAGTACACGTCGGACAGCACCGACAAGGTGCATGTGGACGTCAAAGCCATCGTTTCAACTGCCGTAAGGTGCGGTGCAAGTGGCGTGTTGCTGTTTCATTGTCACGTTGACGGACCGTGCATACCAAGCGACGGCGACGTTGCCTTTACGGAAAAGTTGTTTTTCGCGCTCAGCAGTATCGGCGTTGTTACGCTGGACCACCTGATTTTCAACGACAAGGACGGTTACTACAGTTTTTACAAAAGCGGATTGTTGGGCGCTATGGCGGAGAAGTACCGCGCCACATGCGTCTAATGGACAAGGGTGCATATCGGCGCATTGTTTGAAAAAGAAATGGCGTCGAAGGCATGGGGTGTGCACCCACTAATAAAAGGGCGCCGAAGTGCGTTAGTGAGTGTAGTGGGGTCCT
>DPQS01000045.1:26902-35426 GCA_003537755.1 Clostridiales bacterium
CGCGCCGCTTCGCCTATTGAGGCATTGTGGTATGTTGCCTTCCCAGCCGCGCCCTCGTTCAGATGTCGCTGCGACTTAACACCTTGCCGCACGTAACAACGTTTGCTAATCGTTTGCGACTTGCTTGCATACTTCAAGTGTACTAACTTCGGCGGACGTAGGTCGAAAGTCAACTATATGTCAACTGTATAGTGCAAATTTCTGTCAGATTACGTCATTTCGACGAAGCAAAAAGATTACGTCATTTCGACCAAGCGAAGCGCGTGGAGAAATCTCCGCGGTAGCGCCCATATAAAAGCCTTTTGTCTTACTATGTCATTGCGAGGCACCGATTGCGATATAAGTATTGAAACGACAACGTTTTTCTAATCGTGCACGCTCGGGTGCCAATCCCCCGAAAGGGTTCCTCTCGTCTGAGGCTATTTATGGCAAAAAGTGTTGTGGTTAATGCAGTATACAGCCGCCATCAACCCAATCACTCATGGAATACCCCCACAGCGCCGCTACCCCGACCGCCCACCCCTCATGGTCAAGGGCATACTTTATTTGTAATAAGGATAAAAGGTCAAGGGCGTTTTAGTGGTAGTAAAGGCAAACCGGGCAAAGGCAATCTGATTGTTGCAAAGGCAAGGCGGACAAAGACGCTTTATTGATAATGTAAAGTCAACGGTACGCGCAATGAAATTTGCCTGACGGCAAATGAAATCTTGCTGCGCAAGCTGAAATCCGCCTGCGACGGATGAAATCCCACGGTGTGGGGCGAAAAGGACTTTCAATAGGTGCGGTAGGGGCAGTAAGTGTGAGCGATGTATTTGTTCGCCATATATACCAAATGACTACTTAGCCCTATTTGCGGTGTTTCCGCAATCGAAAAGCAGACAAATTTGCACGACGCACACCCTTGCCCTGCCACATAAAACAACGGTCTTTGACCGCATGTCGCACAGGAACCGAGCGGCGTAGCCGGCGATTTTTGGTATGCGCCGGGGTTAACAGAAACAAGCAACGCCGCGACGAATGTCGGCACGGAACCAATCGAAGCAATTAAAGCCTGGCAACAAGCCTGCAACTCGCGATAAGATTACAAACAGCCAACTGCTTTGTCCATGCCGACAATACAAGCCGAAGTTGAAATTGGTACACAACTCGTGCTCGGCGCGCACGCAATAAATTTAACAATAATCAAAAAAATCATAAGAGGTTTATCATGACGCAACTTCGCACCAGATTTGCACCCAGCCCTACGGGCTACCTTCATATCGGCGGACTTCGTACCGCATTGTACAGTTACTTGTACGCCAAAAAAATGGGAGGCAAGTTTATCCTGCGCATCGAGGACACCGACCAAGGACGTTACGTTGACGGCGCGGTGGAAATCATCTACCGCACGCTTCGCGAAACGGGCATTATGTACGACGAAGGTCCCGACGTGGGCGGCGATTACGGTCCGTACATCCAAAGCCAACGCAAAAACGAGTACATGTACTACGCCAAAAAGTTGGTTGAGTCCGGGCACGCCTACTACTGTTTCTGCACGGAAGAACGTTTGCAAAGTCTGCCCGACGTCAACGGCGCGCGCCGCTACGACAAGCACTGCCTGCACCTGCCCAAGGAAGAGGTGGAACGCCGCCTTGCCGCGGGTGAGCCCTTTGTAATCCGCCAGAACATGCCCACCGAAGGCAGCACCACCTACCACGACGTGGTGTACGGCGACATTACCATCGACAACAGCGAACTGGAGGACCAGATTCTTATCAAGTCCGACGGTATGCCTACCTACAACTTCGCCAATGTAATCGACGACCACCTTATGGCAATCAACTGCGTAATGCGCGGTATCGAATATCTCAGCAGCACGCCGAAGTACAACCTGCTGTACGACGCTTTCGGATGGGAACGTCCCATGTACATTCACATGCCTCCCATCATGAAGGATGCTCAGCACAAACTAAGCAAGCGCAACGGCGACGCCAGTTACGAGGACCTTGTCAAAAAAGGTTTCCTCAAGGACGCCATTATCAACTACATCGCGCTGCTCGGCTGGAGCCCCAAGGACGACACCGAAAAGATGTCCTTTGCCGAACTGGAACAGAAGTTTGACGTCAGCGGCATCAACAAAAGTCCCAGTATTTTCGACCCGCAAAAGTTGGCTTGGCTCAACAGCCTGTACATCAAGGAAATGACCCCCGAAGCCTTTGCGGAATACGCTACGCCGTGGATTGACAACTGCTATCTCAGGGACTTCAACAAGGCTCTCTTGTGCAAACTTATCCAAAGCCGCGTGGAAACCTTTGCGGAAATCGAGGACAAGTTGCGCTTCCTTGTAGAATTCGGCGCGTTCGACTCCGCTCTGTACGACAACGCCAAGCAAAAGACCGACGCCGCCGTCGCAAAGGAAATTTTGCCCCTTGTACGCGACGCATTTGCTGCCGTCGACAGCGCAAACTGGGACAACGCTCACTTGTACGAAGCACTTGTTGCCCTGGCACAGGCGCAAGGCGTCAAAAACGGCAAAGTGCTGTGGCCTGCGCGTATCGCCATTACAGGGCTTGCCGCAACCCCGGGCGGCGCAAGCGAAATCGCCGAGTTGCTGGGCAAGGACGAAACACTTCGCCGTCTTGACTTCAGTATTTCGCAGTTGTAATTTTGAGTTGGTTTAGTTTTGAGTAGTAAAATTTATATAGAAAAATATGGAAAACCCCTTTTTGCAAAAAGGGGTTTTCTCGTGCCCTTTCCCCAAAAACTTTGGGTAGGGGTGGGGTGAATAAGTTCATTTTTTATTCTGCGTCGAATTCCGAGCTGTCGTTTTGCGTTTGCAACGTCGCGTAGTCCGTCTGCTTTTCGCCGTCTGTTTGCTTTTCGTCGTTGTCCGCCGTTTTCTCGTTGTATTTACCCAGAGGGTCGTCGTAAAAGTCGTCGGCTTGTCTGCGCCCGTCGGCAAGCGTTTCCGCCTGTTCGTCGGCTGTCGGCAGGTCGGGCGAGTACCTTGACGACAACTTGTCCACGACAAAATTTATTCCGTTGAAGCGAACTCCTAACGTTTCTTCAAACGCCGTAGTCAGCATACAGCGCAATTTGTCAAGGTTTTTCTGTACCGCCACGCCGCATGCGGTAACGTGCAACGTCAGCACAAATCCCTGTTTGTCGTCGGCGGTTATTTTTGTTTTGCGCACTTTTACGCCGTCAACGTGTTTTGCGCAGCCGTTGACCACGCTTGCAACCACCTTTTTGTTGGCGGAAGTGGTGCTTTCGCTGTCGCAGTACAACAGCAAACGCTTCAGTGCCATGTGGCTGCTGAACTTTTCGTACAACAAATACGCCGCAAGTCCTGCCAGTACGACGTCCGCAACTATTATCAGCGCGATGTTTATTCCGCCGTTGTTCCACCCGTCGCCGGGCAATCCGACGGTAACGTACATGGTCGCCAACACGGCAAAAAACACCGACAAGCACACAAACGCCACGAATGCGATTTTTTCGGCAATTTTTCTCATTTTCCACACCTCGAAATTGTGCTATTATTTCACATAACACTTGTAATGTTTCACATAAAACATAACAATACAGAATGATTATATTATTATTTTGTCCTCTTTGCTCGTCAGTATTTCTTTTGCTACACATTATTTTTGCCATTTTGCCGCCGTTTAATGCGTGTATGTCTGTAAAACCGTCTGTCGGATCGGGCTGGGGTGCCAAAATTTCCTGAAAAAGCCAACAACAAACAAATAGTTGTGTAAAACCGTCAAAACTGATATAATTAAATTGATATATTAGTGTGTGTGCGTAGCCACTTTTGTAAGTGACGGTATAAATGTTTCGGCAAGACAGCCGCAACGCCGTATCCGTGCAAAACAACGGTGATTGTGCGCAAAATTCAATGCGCCGTTCCCGAAACAGGCACGACGGCAGGCGAAACGCACATGAAAGGAGCAAAATGAAAACAAAAATAGGCGGTCAGGCGGTCCTGGAGGGCGTAATGATGCGCGGCGAACGCAGTATGGCGTTGTCCGTGCGCGACGAGGGAGGCAACATCCGCACCGAAACAACCCGTCTGGCTGACAAAAAACCGTGGTATCGCAAGGTGCCGTTTCTGCGCGGCGTGGTCAACCTTGTAATCTCGATGATTGACGGCACAAAGATAATCAACAAATCCGCGGAATTTATGATAGAGGACGTCGACGACGGCAACTCGTCCGACAGTTGGGTGATGCCGCTTGCCACAATGCTGGGCGTCGTGCTTGCTCTGGGGCTGTTTATCGGAATACCTACGGGCGTGCAGGCGTTGTTTTTTGCCCTGACAAAACTTGATCCGAGCCGCTACGTATGGCTGAAGTCCCTCATTGAAGGCGTCGTAAAAATGGCTGTGCTTGTCTGCTACATGGCAGGCATATCCCACATGAAGGAAATCCGCCGAGTGTTTATGTACCACGGCGCAGAGCACAAAACCATCAACTGTTACGAAAGAGAACTGCCGCTGACCGTGGAAAACGTGCAAAAAAGCAGTCGTTACCACGACCGTTGCGGCACAAGTTTCATTGTGTTTGTCGTTGTGCTGTCCGTCATTCTTATGATGGTGCTTGACGTGGTTGCGGCGGCGGTAAACTTTACGGCGTTTATTAAGGTGTGGTGGCTGCGTATGCTGCTCAAAATCGCGCTGCTTCCGCTTACGGCTGGCATCAGTTACGAAATGCTTATGTTGCTTGCTCGCACAAACTTTGTGCTGTTTCGTCCGCTAAAGTGGCTGGGCAAGCAGTTTCAACGCCTTACCACGCGAGAGCCGGACGACAGCATGTGTGAAGTTGCCATAAAGGCGTTTACAAGCGTGCTGGAAATGGACAACGACGGCTCGATTGCCGAAAATCGTTTCCCGGAGCCTATGCCTGTTGCCGAGTTCCGTCAGGCGGTGGAAGCAAGCGGACTTGCCGAAGCGACGGGCATACACGACATCGATTTTCTTACCAAAGCCGTGCTGCGCGTAAGTGACAAAACCTACTTCAGCTCCAAGACAAAGGTGCCCTACGGTTGGGCACTGCGTCTGCCGAAACTCGTCGAGCGGATAAACGGCGGCGAGCCGTGGCAGTACGTACTGCAACAGGCAGAGTTTTTTGCAAGAAGATACTACGTTGACCGCGATGTGCTGATACCGCGCCAGGAAACGGAACTTGTGTGCGAACAGGCATTGAAACACATCGGCAGCGGCGCAAAAGTGCTTGATTTGTGCTGCGGAAGCGGTGTGCTGGGCATAACCGCCGCCCTGGAAAAGCAAGCCGACGTGACCCTTGCCGACGTAAGCGAAAAGGCACTGCGCATTGCAAAATACAACGCAAAGACGCTTGGCGCAAAGTGCAAATTTGTCCAAAGCGACATGTTTGCCAAGGTTGGCGGCAGGTTTGACGTAATCGTGTGCAATCCGCCTTACATCGAAACGGCGACGATAGACACACTGGACAACTCGGTGAAAGACTACGAACCGCACCTTGCGCTTGACGGCGGCGAGGACGGCTTGAAGTTTTACCGCGTGATTGCCGAGCAAGGTGCAAAGCACCTGACAAAACACGGCGTAATCGTGCTGGAAATAGGTTACAATCAGGGCGAAGCGGTGTCGAAGCTGTTTGAAGGCGCGTTCGACGTGACGTTACTGAAAGACTATTCGCAAAACGACCGCATAGTAGTTTGCGCGGTGCAGCGTTGCCGCTGAAAAACGGGTTGTGAGCCCACTACAAATGGGCGACGAAGGCACGGGTCGTGCGTTCACTATTAAAAGAGATAAAAATGATTGAGCCACATCAAAATATGTCATACCGAGCGGAACGAAGTGTAGTCGAGCGTATCTCTGCGGAAGCACCCTTGTGAAATGGGCGCCGAAGTTAATTAACAAGTGTAAGGGGTCCTGGCGAGGAATTGCCCATGAAAACTCGCCCTGATGGCTCAGCATTCCGTCGGAGCAATGTTGCCTATGGTAGGCAGCCTTCCCAGCCGCGCCCTCGGAATGATGGTTTTCATTGGGCAACACCTCGCCACCCCCGATAATGCTTGCTAATGGTTTGTAATCGGTTTGTGTACTTCAAGTATGCTAACTTCGGCGGAACGTAATCGAAGTGGCTGTAGAAAGCCGTTTTCAACGTCAGCACTTTGGGTAATACCCCCACAGCACCGCTACCCCGACCACCCACCCCTCATGGTCAAGGGCATACTTTATTTGCAATAAAGACAAAAAGGTCAAGGGCGGCTTTGTCGGTTGTGAAAAGCGAAAGGACGAGTGACGTATTTTGTAAAGCCTTTAATGTAAAAGTGTCATTGCGAGAAGCGACTGTCTTTGTCGCGCCGTGGCAATCCCCCGAAAGGGTTCCGCTCGTCTGCAATTATTTTTGCAATGATTGAAGTACAGCTGGTAGACATAGAGCCGTTTTCAACGTCAGCACTTGGGGTACGCGACGAACTGTTCGGGCGATTTTTTCTTAAACAGCCATACGCGCCGAATTCAGTAAATTGAAGTATGCAAGCCAATAAAAAAATATCAGCCGATTTTTTAGTGGTGGCAAGGTGTCACCATTAAGAAAACATTTCGCAGGGACAGCGAAGGTTTAGAAACGCGTAGCGACGGCGCGGCTGGGCAGGCTGCCTGCCACAAGTATTATTGCTCGTCGCGAAGCGAGCATCAGGCGCTTTTCGTATGGTGATACCTTGACAACACATTACACTCGCTAATTTTATTCGGCGCAAAACACGCCGCTAATAAAAAAATCCAACCCAAACAGGAGAAAATATGACAGACAAACTTGACAAACTGGTTGACCGATACAACTTTCTTACGGAAGAAATCGCCAAGCCGGAAGTAATTGCCGACAACAACAGTTGGAAAAAACTCGTCAAAGAGCACAGCACCCTTACGCCCATAGTGGAAACCTACGAAGAGTACAAAAAGGCGCAAAGTCAACTTGCGGACAATCTGGAAGCCGTCGGCAGCGAAACGGACAAGGACATGCTTGCCATGCTTCACGAGGACATTTCCGTGCAGAAAAAACGCATTGCCGAACTTACCGAGCAACTGAAGGTGCTGCTTCTGCCCAAGGACCCCAACGACGACAAAAACGTTATCATCGAAATCCGCGCAGGCGCAGGCGGCGAAGAAGCGGCGTTGTTTGCCAACGAAATCCGCCGTATGTACTACATGTTTGCGGAAAAGAACCGCTGGAAAATCGAAGAAATAGACATCGAGGAAAACGAACTGGGCGGCCTTAAGGAAGGCAGTTTCATGGTAGTGGGCGAGGGCGCGTACAGCAAATTCAAGTTTGAAAGCGGCGTTCACCGCGTACAGCGCGTACCCGACACCGAAAGTCAGGGGCGTATTCACACAAGCACAATCACCGTTGCGGTGCTTCCCGAAGCACCCGACGTGGAACTGGAAATACTGGACAAAGATTTGAAAATCGACACCTATCGCAGCAGCGGCGCAGGCGGACAGCACGTCAACAAGACGGAATCGGCAATCCGCATCACCCACCTGCCCACGGGCATAGTCGTCAACTGTCAGGACGAGCGCAGCCAGATCAAAAACCGCGAAAAGGCGATGAATATTCTTAAAAGCAAACTGTACGACTACTACCAGACAGCCGCCGACGCCGAGTACGCCGCCGCACGTAAAAGTCAGGTAGGCACGGGCGACCGCAGCGAGCGTATCCGCACGTACAACTTTCCGCAGGGGCGCGTAACCGACCACCGCATAGGGCTTACGCTGTACAGTATCGACAACTTTATGAACGGCAACATCGACGAAATGGTGGAAGCGTTGCGCATGGCAGACCAGACGGCAAAACTCAATTCGGCAGAGTAATCGCAACACGAAAAACAGCCGCATAAAAAATTTCTTTGCAAATAAAAAGAAATTATTATTAAAAACAGTCTTGAAATCTCGGTCGAAATGCGGTACAATATAACCAGTCTAAGGGCGCATGCCCGCAATTAAGTTTTTGGAGGACACTACAATGATTCAAATCATCTATGGCAGCAAAGGCAGCGGCAAAACAAAAAAAATCGTGGAGTTGGCTAACACGCTGGCACCCAATGCAAAGGGCGTGGTCGTTTACCTCGATCGCACCAATCATCGCATGCACGACCTCGATCGCAACATCCGTCTGGTAGACGCCGGTCACTACGGACTTAAGACGCAACAGGAAGTGCTTGCATTTGTCAAAGGAATGCTTGCCGCCAACTACGATATAGAACTTGTTTTTGTCGACGGTCTTACAAGACTGCTTGACTGCAATATCAGCGAACTGAAAGATTTTTACGACGGAATCGACGAACTCAGCAACGAATTCGGCATCAAGTTTGTAATTACCGCAAGCGGTGCCAAGGAAGAATTGCCGGAATTCATCGCTCGCTACGTAAACGACTGACAACATTTGCACACCATGACGTCCCGACGCATTGTCGGGGCGTTTTTACTTTGACGAAGTGAAAATGGGCGCCGAAGTGCTGGGATTGTGTAAGGGGGCCTGCCGAGGAATTGCCAATATGG
>DPQS01000017.1:0-3214 GCA_003537755.1 Clostridiales bacterium
CCATATTGGCAATTCCTCGGCAGGGCCCCTTACACAAATTACCGCACTTCGGCGTTCTTTATAGTGGGTGCACGACCCGTGCCTTCGGCGCCCTTTCTGATTGTTTGTTTCACTCCGGTGATTTCGGCAACAATATCAACTCTCACCGTTTCTTTAGTGTGATGTTTGTCGGCGTTTTTCACTCTTATTTTTTTACATAATCACCTTGTTCGTCGACATATTTCCGTTTTTAATTTGTCGAAAAAATTTTATTTTTTGCGTTATTTTGTTTGACATACCTTGTAATTCGTGGTATATTAGATAAGCTGCGTAATAAGGGCTGAAGCGTAAGGTTACTGAGAAAACAGAAAACTTACTGCCGACCTAGCAACGCCCCGAGCGTTGTAACCGAGCATACTTTTAATCCGTTTGCGGGTAAGGTGATGAAAAATCAAACCGACCGACAGATTCTGCAAGCAAATGAAAATTTGCTTTATTAAAAGTCGCAGCGTGAAACACACGGACGTGTTGTCACCGATATGTGCCCGGGCGATAAAACATACAGGAAAGGAGTAACACACATGGCAAACCAAAAAATCAGAATCAAACTCAAGTCCTACGATCACAACCTTGTTGACCTTGCTTGCCAGAAAATCGTTGAAACGGCAACCAAGATGGGCAGCAAAGTGTCCGGACCTATCCCCCTTCCCACAGAGAAGGAAATCGTAACCGTTCTTCGCGCTACGCACAAATACAAGGACGCGCGTGAACAATTCGAACTTCGCACATACAAGCGCCTGATCGACATCTACAGCCCCAACGCAAAGACCATCGACAGTCTTACCAAGCTGGACCTGCCCGCAGGTATCGATGTCAAGATCAAACTTTAACAGTAAATAATTTCGGAGGTGAACTTTATCTATGAATAAAGCAATCATTGGTAAAAAGCTCGGGATGACTCAGGTATTCCTGGCAGACGGAACGATGGTTCCCGTCACGGTAATTCAAGCCGGTCCCTGCACGGTTACTCAAAAGAAAACTGTCGAACGCGACGGATACGCCGCTTACCAGTTCGGTTTTGAAACCGTTGCGGAAAAGAAACTGAACAAGCCGCAACTCGGACATCTCAAAAAGAGCGGTGCAACGCTCAAGTACCTGCACGAGTTTCAACTTGACAACGCCGACCTCGACGTAGGCAGCGTGGTCACATGCGACACCTTTGCCGCCGGTGAACTTGTAGACGTAACCGGTATCACGAAGGGTCACGGTTTCAGCGGCGTAATCAAACGCTGGAATCAACACAGACTTAAGGAAACCCACGGTGTGGGCCCCGTTCACAGAGAAGTCGGTTCTATGGGTCCCATCAGCAGTCCTTCGCGTGTAATGCCCGGTAAAAATCTTCCCGGTCACTATGGCGTGGAACAAGTAACCGTTCTCAATCTCTCGGTAGTAAAAGTCGACACAGAGAAAAACGTAATCCTTGTAAAGGGTGCCGTTCCGGGAGCCAAAAACAGCGTTGTGTACCTGCGTAACGCCGTCAAGGCCTCGAAGTAAGGTGAAAAGGAGTAAACAACAATGGAAGTTAAAGTTTTGAATACTGCCGGCTCCGAAGTCGGCACCGTCGAATTGTCCGACGCCGTATTCGGTTGCGAATACAACGAGGCTCTTATTCATCAGGTAGTGGTTGCGTATCTCGCAAACCAAAGACAAGGCACCAAATCCACTCTTACCCGTACGGAAGTTCGCGGCGGCGGCATCAAGCCCTGGCGTCAGAAGGGTACGGGCCGCGCTCGTCAAGGCAGCATCCGCGCACCGCAATGGATCAAGGGCGGCGTCGTGTTTGCACCCAAGCCGCGCGACTTCAGCAAGAAGGTAAACAAGAAGATGAAGGCGCAGGCTTTCCGCAGCGCACTCAGCACCAAACTTGCCGACAACGAACTTATCGTGCTTGACCAACTCGTACTGGCAGAAGCCAAGACGAAGGCAATGGCAAGCATCCTTAAAAACCTCAACTGCAATCAAAAGACGCTGCTTGTTGTAGCAGGCGAAGCGGAAGACGCAAACGTAGTCAACGTACTGCGCGCAAGCGGCAACATCGCCAACCTGACCGTCGTAAACGCAAGCCTTGCCAACGTTTACCAGCTTGTTGCAAACGTCAACGTGATTGCAACCAAGGACGCAATCAAGCAAATTGAGGAGGCATACGCACAATGAATTCCTACGACATCATCATTCGTCCGGTATTGACGGAAAAAAGTTACGCCGGAATTCCTGCCAAGACTTACACCTTCGAAGTTGCCAAGAGCGCTAACAAGGTTGAGATCAAAAAGGCAGTGGAAGAAATCTTCGGCGTTAAAGTAGAAAACGTAACAACGGTTACCGTAAAGGGTAAGCTCAAGAGACAAGGCAGAAACGAAGGCTTCACCGCCGATCGTAAAAAGGCAACCGTTCGCCTGACTGCCGACAGCAAAGCAATCGAATTTTTCGAGAGCTTGTCCTGATAACGGAGGTAGACTACAATGGCAATCAAAAAGTATAAACCCACATCTCCCGCACGTCGTTTCATGTCTGTTTCGACGTATGAGGAAATCACGACGACAACTCCGGAAAAGAGTTTGCTTACCACGGTTAAAAAGACCGGCGGCCGCAACTCCACGGGTCGCATTACCGTTCGCCATATCGGCGGCGGCAATCGCATCAAGTATCGTATCATCGACTTCAAGCGCGACAAGAGCGTTCCCGCTAAGGTTGCGACAATCGAGTACGACCCCAACCGTTCGGCAAACATCGCTTTGCTTCACTACGCAGACGGCGAAAAGAGATACATCCTTGCGCCCGTAGGTCTTAACGTAGGCGACACGGTGGTGGCAAGCCCCGACGCGGACATCAAGGTAGGTAACAATCTTCCTCTCGAAAACATCCCCGTAGGTACGATTGTTCACAACATCGAAATGAACCCCGGCAAGGGCGGACAAATCGCGCGCGCCGCAGGTATCTTCGCTCAACTTATGGCTAAGGAAGGCAAGTACGCGACACTGCGTATGCCCAGTGGCGAAATGAGATTGATTCTTCTCAAGTGCCACGCAACCATCGGTCAGGTGGGCAACCTCGATCACGAAATCGTCAGCATCGGTAAGGCCGGCAAGAAACGTCACATGGGCGTTAAACCTACCGTTCGCGGTAGCGTAATGAACCCCTGCGACCACCCTCACGGCGGCGGCGAAGGCAAATCTCC
>DPQS01000017.1:3532-27568 GCA_003537755.1 Clostridiales bacterium
AAAGAAAGTTGTAAAAACATGGTCAAGAAGTTCTACAATCTTCCCCGATTTCGTAGGACACACCATCGCAGTCCATGACGGACGCAAGCATGTTCCCGTTTACATCACCGAAGATATGGTCGGTCTGAAACTCGGCGAATTTGCTCCCACAAGAACATTCAAAGGCCACGCAGGCAGCAAAACCGCGGGTGCCAAATAGGAGGAACGAAGATGGCTACAAGAAGTAAAGCAAAAGCCCTTGTTCGCGCCGAGAAAAAAGATCGTCGCCCCAAGGCAATAGCAAAGTACATTCGTATCTCTCCCTCCAAGGTGCACGTAGTGCTTGACCTCATTCGCGGAAGAGATTACAACGAAGCGGTTGCAATCCTCAAGACAACGGCAAAAGCCGCTACGGAACCGGTACTTAAGTGCCTCAATTCCGCCGCTGCAAACGCCGAAGTAAACAACGGCATGAACAAAGACAATTTGTATGTTGCCGAATGCTTCGCAGACCAAGGCCCCACGCTCAAGAGAATGCAACCCGTTTCTCGCGGCAGAGGATACCGTATCCTGAAGAGAACGAGTCACATCACAGTGATTCTTGACGAGAGAGCGTAAAGGAGAACAATCATGGGACAAAAAGTTAATCCGCACGGACTCAGAGTAGGCGTCATTCAGGATTGGAATGCCAAATGGATTGCGGACAAAAAGAATTTCGCAGCATACATCAAAGAGGACGATACCATCCGTACTTTCCTCAAAAATAAGTACTATCAGGCGTCTGTCAGCAAGATCGTCATCGAACGCAGCGAAGGCAAAGTAATCGTTGACATCCACACCGGTCGTCCCGGCGTGCTCATCGGCAAAGCAGGCGCAGGCGCAGAAGAAATCAAGGCCGAAATCGCCAAAATCGTAGGCGACAAGGCTGTTACCCTCAACATTATCGAGGTTAAACGTCCCGATATGGACGCACAACTGGTTGCAGAAGCAATCGCCGCTCAACTTGAAAAGCGCGTTTCCTTCCGCAGAGCAATGCGTCAGTGCATGGGTCGCGCAACCCGCAGCGGTGCAAAGGGAATCAAAACAATGGTTTCCGGTCGTCTTGACGGCGCCGAAATCGCAAGATGCGAACAATACCACGAAGGCAGCATTCCTCTTCACACGCTGCGTGCCGACATCGATTACGGCTTTGCCAAGGCTCAGACGACCTTCGGCGTAATCGGCGTAAAGGTTTGGGTGTACAGAGGAGAAGTCCTTCCCAAGAAGAAAAAGACTGTTAAAAAGGAGGTAATTGAATAATGTTGATGCCTAAAAGAGTGAAGCACCGTCGCCAATTCCGCGGTAGAATGAAAGGCGAAGCGCACAAGGGCAACAAAGTTGCTTACGGCGAATACGGTCTTCAAGCATTGGAATGCGGCTGGATTACCTCCAACCAGATCGAAGCGGCACGTGTCGCTATGACCCGTTTTGTAAAGCGTGGCGGTAAAGTCTGGGTTGACATCTTCCCTCACAAACCCGTTACAAAGAAGCCTGCCGAAACCCGCATGGGTTCCGGTAAAGGTAGCCCCGAATACTGGGTGGCAGTAGTTAAACCGGGCAGAGTAATGTTCGAAATGAGCGGTATCACCGAAGAACAAGCTCGCGAAGCATTGCGTCTGGCCAGTCACAAACTTCCCGTCAAGTGCAAGTTTGTGAAGAAAGAAGAAGAGGTGAACTGCGATGAAAGCAAGTGAAGTACGCGAACTTAACACAGTAGAATTGGAAGCAAAGCTTGCCGATTTGAAAAAAGAATTGTTCAACTTGCGTTTGTCACACGCAACCGGACAACTCACAAACCCTCTTGCGCTGGCAAATGTCAAGAAAGACATCGCAAGAATTAAGACGGTTCTCCGCGAAAGAGAACTCAAGGCGTAAGCGGAGGTAACGTAAAATGGAAAGAAACAGCAGAAAGGAAAGAGTCGGTATCGTAGTATCCGACAAGATGGACAAGACCATCGTTGTTGCTGTGGTTAACAAGTACAAGCACCCCTTGTACAAAAAGACCGTCAGCACGACCAAGAAGTACAAGGCCCACGACGAAAACAACGAATGCGGTATCGGCGATACCGTTCGTATCGTTGAAACGAGAAAATTGTCCAAAGACAAGAACTGGCGTTTGCTGGAAATCGTCGAAAAGGCTAAGTAATAGGAGGACAGTACAGTGATTCAACCACAAACAAGACTTAAAGCCGCAGACAACAGCGGAGCAAAAGAACTTATGTGTATCAAAGTACTCGGTGGCTCCTTCCGTAAGTTCGGCAATATCGGCGACGTAATCGTTGCCAGCGTCAAGAGCGCAAACCCCGGCGGAGTTGTCAAAAAGGGCGACGTCGTCAAGGCAGTTATCGTTCGTAGCAGCTACGGCGTAAACCGCAAGGACGGCACACACATTCGCTTCGACGACAACGCAGCCGTCATCATCGATCAACAAAAGCAACCCAGAGGAACTCGTATCTTTGGGCCGGTAGCAAGAGAACTTCGTGAAAAAGACTACATGAAAATTGTGTCTTTGGCACCGGAAGTTCTGTAAAGGAGGACACACAAATGGCAAGTATGAATGTCAGGTCCGGTGATACGGTCGAAATCATTGTCGGCGGCGTCGAAAACCGCGGCAAGAGAGGCAAGATCACCGCTTGCAACCCCACAGAGGGTACGGTAATCGTTGAAGGACTCAACCTGGTTACCAAACATAAGAAACCACGTTCAGCGCAAGAGCAAGGCGGCAAGGTGGAACGCCCCCGCGCAATCGACGTAAGCAACGTCATGCTCGTTTGCCCTAAATGCGGAAAAACAACCCGCGTAAGTCACGTCCTCGGCGACCACGGCAAGTATCTCAGAGCCTGCAAGAAGTGCGGCGCCGTAATCGACGTCAAGGAAGAACGCAAGGCTACCAAGACGACAGCCAAGACAACTGCTAAAAAAGCGACGACCGCCAAAAAGACGACAACTCGCAAAAAGACAACAAAAACCGAAGAATAATTAAAGGAGGAACATAATGGCTGCAAAGAAAACCGCTGCCGCACAAGTTGCCGGCAACCAACCGATTGAATGCAGATTGAAGACATTGTACAAAGAGACAGTTGTTCCTCAACTCATCAAAGAATTCGGTTACAAAAACATCAACGAAGTTCCCAAACTGGAAAAGATCGTACTCAACAGCGGTCTCGGCGACGTCAAGGACAACGCAAAGTCCTTCCAACTTGCCGTTGAGGAACTGAAAATAATCTCCGGTCAGAAACCCCTCGTGACGAACAGCAAACTGTCCGTTGCAAACTTCAAAGTTCGTAAGGGTATGGCTGTAGGTGCCAAGGTTACACTTCGCGGTGACCGTATGTATGCGTTTATGGACAAATTGGTCAGTATCGCCCTGCCTCGCGTTCGCGACTTCCGTGGCGTAAACACCAACCTTGACGGACGCGGAAACTACACACTGGGTATTCGCGAACAACTGATTTTCCCCGAAATCGTTTACGACCAGGTGGAAAAGACTCGCGGTTTCGACGTGACGTTTGTTACGACGGCTAAGACCGACGAAGAAGGCAAAGCACTGCTCAAGTATCTGGGCATGCCCTTCAGAGCATAGTTGAGGTGTAAATTATGGCTAAGAAATCAATGATCAACAAACAACAAAGAACACCGAAGTATTCCACGCGCGGATACACCCGTTGTTCTATCTGCGGCCGTCCTCACTCCGTGTTGCGTAAGTACGGCATTTGCAGAATTTGCTTCAGAGAAAAGGCGTACAAGGGCGAAATCCCCGGCGTTAAGAAAGCAAGCTGGTAAAAGGAGGAAATACAAATGGTTGTTACTGATCCTATCGCTGATATGCTGACGCGTATCAGAAACGCTATTACTTCCAAGCACGCCGACGTAGAAATCCCCGCATCCAAGACAAAGAAAGCCATCCTTGACATTCTTGTCAACGAAGGATACATTGCCGGCTACGAAGTAATCGAAAAAGAACTGCAAAATTCACTCAAAGTTACCCTGAAGTACGGTCCCAAGGGCGAAAAGGTCATCACAGGTCTTAAGCGCATCAGCAAACCCGGTCTCAGAGTGTACGCCAAGAGTGAGGAACTTCCCAAGGTACTCAACGGACTTGGAATCGCAATCGTGTCCACAAGCAAGGGCATTATGACGGATAAGAGCGCACGCAGCATGAACCTCGGCGGCGAAGTGCTTGCATACGTGTGGTAAGGAGGTAGGAAATGTCAAGAATCGGAAAAAAGCCTATCGCTATCCCCGCAGGCGTCACCGTCACGGTTAACGGCAGCGTAATCACGGTAAAGGGCGCAAAAGGCGAACTGACCCGTGACATCGGCACCGAAATCGGCTGCACGGTTGAAAACAACACAATCCACATGGTTTGCCCCGAAAACGCCGACAGCGACGTTCAGGCAAAGCACGGCTTGTACCGCGCGCTTGTTGCCAACATGGTCAAGGGCGTACACGACGGTTTCGCACGCAGCCTCATCATCAACGGTGTAGGTTACAAGGCAGCCGTCCAGGGCGACAAACTCATCCTCAACATCGGTTACTCCAACCCCGTCGAAGTAATTGCTCCCAAGGGAATTACGTTTGAAACACCCAGCGCAACGGAAATCGTTGTCAAGGGCTTCGACAAGGAACTTGTCGGTCAAACGGCGGCTAACATCAAGGCTAAACGTCCTGTTGAACCTTACCATGCTTACGGCGTCCGCTACAAGGAAGAAGTCGTAATCATGAAGGAAGGCAAGAAGGCCGGTAAGTAAGGAGTGCAGACATGATTAAAAAGATGAATAAAAATGCGGACAGAAGAATCCGTCACGCAAGAGTAAGAAAAAAGGTATTCGGCACAAGCGTTAAACCTCGCCTTTGCGTTTATCGTTCTACAAACTACATCTACGCTCAGATTATCGACGACGTAAACGGCAACACGCTGTGCGCAAGCAGCAGCCTTGCACTCAAGGCAGAATGCGAAAGCGTCAGCAAAAAGGAAGCCGCTGCAATCGTAGGTAAGGACATCGCCGCAAAGGCATTGAAACTCGGTCTGAGCGAAGTAGTGTTTGACCGTGGCGGTTACATCTACACCGGCCGCGTCGCAGCCCTTGCTGACGGCGCTCGCGAAGCCGGACTTAAATTCTAATCGGAGGCAGATACATGGAAAACGTACAAGAAGTTGAAGTAGTTGCAACCGAAGTTGCTACAACGACACCTGCTCAGAACAACGAGCAACAACAACCCAAACGTAACTTCCGCGACGGTAATCGCCCCGACAGAAAAGGCGGTAGACGTAATCCTCGCGAAAGAGACAACAAGGAAGACGACGGTCTTATCAAAAAGTTGGTTGCCGTCAACCGTGTAACAAAGGTTGTTAAGGGCGGACGTACGATGCGTTTCTCGGCACTGGTAGTAGTCGGTG
The DNA here is from genome assembly GCA_003537755.1 of Clostridiales bacterium. Lineage (GTDB taxonomy): Bacteria > Bacillota > Clostridia > Christensenellales > CAG-314 > Fimimonas. Next base: position 8,952 of record DPQS01000017.1, read on the forward strand.
ACGGTAAGGGCAGCGTAGGTATCGGCATGGCTAAGGCTGCCGAAGTTCCCCAGGCAATCGAAAAGGCTAACCTTCGCGCCAAGAAAGCAATGGTCAAGGTTGCCCTTGTAGACACGACAATCCCCCACGAAGTAATCGGCACGTTCGGTCGCGGCAAAGTTCTGCTTATGCCCGCTCAACCCGGTACCGGTGTTATCGCAGGCGGTCCCGTACGTAACGTACTGGAAGCTGTCGGTATCAAAGACATTCGCACCAAGAGCTACGGCTCCAACAACCCCGTAAACTGCGTAAAGGCTACATTCGAAGGTCTTGTGGCACTTCGTAGCCGTGAACAAATCGCAGCTCTGCGCGGCAAGAGCGTAGAAGAGATTTAAGGAGGAACAACAATGGCTAAGAAAACTACAAGCGAAGCCGTCAAGGCTCCTCTGTACATCAACGGCAAGTACGTTGTCGAAAAGGAATTGCCCAACAAGCCCGCTCAGGGTACGGCACCTTATGCCGCTGCCGAAGGCAAGGTAAAGGTTACGTTGGTCAAAAGCCTTAACGGCGTACTGAAAGATCAACAAGACACGGTCAAGGCACTGGGCCTTACCAAGATCCGCACTTCCAACGTGTTGCCCGACAATGCGGCAATCCGCGGAATGATCTTCAAGGTGAAGCACCTTGTGGTTGTTGAAGAAGTAAAGTAGGAGGCTAACATGAGAATACATACAATTCAACCCGCAGTCGGAGCAACAACTTCCGACAAACGCTTGGGTAGAGGTATCGGAAGCGGCCTCGGCAAGACCAGTGGCAAGGGTCACAAGGGTCAATGGGCACGTAGCGGCGGCGGTGTTCGCCCCGGTTTCGAAGGCGGACAAACTCCCCTTGCAAGACGTTTGCCCAAACGCGGTTTCAACAACAAATTTGCCGTTAAGTACGACATCGTCAACGTGGAAGCGTTGAACGTATTCGAAGACGGCGCAACGGTTACACCCGAAATGCTGGTGGAAGCCGGACTTGTGACGCTCAAAAACAACGGCGGCATCAAGGTTCTCGGCGACGGACAAATTTCAAAGAAACTTACTGTACGTGCAGATAAGTTCTCCGCTTCTGCAAAATCTGCAATCGAAGCGGCAGGCGGCGCAGCAGAGGTAATTGAATAATGTTCGAAACCATCAGAAATGCCTTTAAGATTAAGGACGTACGCAACAAAATTTTGATGACTATCCTGTTTGTCGTTTTGTACAGACTGGGTTGCTACATCACGGTTCCCGGACTTTCAGCCATCGATCTTTCCGAAGACAAGATGGACATTTTCGGGCTTCTGGACTCTATTACCGGTAGCGCGCTTAGTCAGGGTACCTTGTTCTCCCTCGGCATTTCTCCGTACATCAACGCCAGCATTATCGTGCAGTTGTTGACGGTCGCTATTCCTTCTCTGGAAAGAATGAGCAAGGAAGGCGAAGAAGGTAGAGCAAAAATCGACAAAGTCACCCGTTGGGTCACGCTTGGTCTTGCAATCATCAGCGCGGTAGGTATCGTAATCAGTCTGGGCAATCAGAAAACCGGTTACATCAACTATTCGTGGCTGGGTGGCGCAGGTATCGAAATCGCAGGCGTAACCGGCGGTCTTCCCGCATTCTTCGAAGCCAACAAGTGGATTATGTACATCTACGTAATTCTTATCCTTGTAGGCGGCAGCATGCTTACAATGTGGATTGGCGAACGTATCACGGAATACGGCGTAAGCAACGGTATTTCAATCCTCATTTTCGTGGGTATCGTTTCCACGGCGGCGCAAGCACTTGCTTCGTCCATCGGCAACATCTTCTCGAGTAATGCCGGTACAGCCGCAGGCGGTATCTGGTCTGTAGTATTGTTCCTTGTAACTCTCATTGTCGTGTTTGCCTTCATCGTGTGGGTAGACGGCGCGGAAAGAAAGGTAAAGGTTCAGTACTCGAAACAAGTAAAGGGCAACAAGATGTACGGCGGACAAAGCACGTTCATCCCCATCAAAGTAAACGCCAGCGGCGTTATGCCTTTGATTTTTGCCTACGCACTTATGAGTTTCCCCTCGATGCTCATTCAGACATTCTGGGCAAACAGCGGTTTTGCAAGTTGGTGGAGCAAGTACATGACGGCTTCCGGCGAAAGCTGGGTAGGCGCGGTGGTGTACAACCTGATTCTGGCAATACTGATTTTCGTGTTCAGTTACTTCTACTCGCAAATTCAGTTCAATCCCGCCGAAATCTCCAAGAATATCCAAAGCAACGGCGGTTTCGTAACCGGTATTCGTCCGGGCAGAGAAACGGCTGACTACCTCGCAAAGATTGTATCTCGTATCACTCTTTGGGGCGCGGTATTCCTTACCATCATCGCATTTGTTCCTTCCATTCTGTTCAGTTTGCTTCCTCAACTGTTGAACGTAACGCTCAACCCCAAGTTGGTAAGCAGTTTCAGCGCAACAGGTATGTTGATTTGCGTATCCGTCGCATTGGAATTTAACAAGGCGTTGGAAAACCAGATCATGATGCGTCACTTCAAGGGCTTGCTTGGAAACAACTCCAAAGGATTTTTGAAATAATGCGTATTGTTTTACTTGGCGCGCCTGGCAGCGGCAAAGGCACCATGGCGCAAAAACTTACACACGAACTTTCCTTGCCGCAAATCTCCACCGGCGACATATTCCGTCAGAACCTGAAGGACGAAACGCCGCTGGGACTGCAAATCAAGGATATCATGGCAAAAGGTATGCTTGTCCCCGACGAAATCACCATTGAAATCGTCAAGGACAGGCTTGCCAAGCCTGACTGTGCAAACGGTTACATTCTGGACGGCTTCCCTCGTTCCATCATTCAGGCGGAAGCGTTGGACACCTTCCAGCAAATCGACTGCGCGGTCAATCTCGAAGTTGACAGCGAAGCAATCGTCAAACGTTTGTCGGGTCGCAGATTTTGCCCCGATTGCAACGGTACGTACCACGTTTCGACGCTCGCCGACGAAAAAGTTTGCCCCAATTGCAAGGGCACGCTCATCGTTCGCGAGGACGACAAGGAACACACCGTCCGCAACAGACTGAGCGTCTACGAACAAACGACGTTGCCTCTTGTCGATTACTACGCCCGTCAGGGCAAACTTGTCACCGTTGACGGCAACGGCACGGTGGACGAGGTCTACGGCAGAATTCTGTCGGCATTGAAAAAATGATTCTGGTTAAGTCAAATTCGCAAATAGCGGAGATGCGTAAGGCAAACATAATTGTCCGCGACACGCTTGACCTGCTTCGAGAACACACAAAACCCGGGGTTTCCACGCTGGAACTTAACAAGTTGGCGCACGAATACATCGTTTCTCAACACGCCGTACCGAGTTTTCTCGGTTACAGCGGTTACCCCGCAAGTATTTGTGTCAGCATCGACTGCGAAGTAGTGCACGGCATTCCGAGTAAGCACAAAATCCTGCAGGAAGGGCAAATCGTCAGTTACGACGTAGGCGCGATTCTCAACGGATGGAACGGTGACGCCGCAAGGACGGTTGCCGTAGGTATCATCAGCCCCGAGGTGCAACGCCTTGTGGACGTGACGGAACAGTGCTTTTTTGAGGGCGTCAAGTGCATCCAACCCGGTGTAACGCGCCTTGGTGACCTTGGACACACCATACAGCAACATGCCGAAAGCAACGGCTACGGCGTGGTGCGTGAGTTGGTCGGTCACGGTATCGGCAGAGATATGCACGAAGACCCCAGCGTACCCAACTTCGGTACGGCAGGACACGGTATGCGTTTGTCGCCGGGCATGACAATCGCCATCGAGCCTATGATTACCATGGGCACCTACGAAGTCGATTGGATGAGCGACGGCTGGACGGTCAAGACCAAGGACAGAAAGCCCGCATCGCATTACGAAAACACAATTGCCATCACCGACAACGGTGTGGAAATCTTGAGTTTGTAACAGGAAAATTATGAACGAATGTGACATGCGCGTTGGCAGTATAGTGCTGTCCACGCAGGGACGAGACAAAGGCAACTACTTTTTGGTTGTCGCCGTCGAAAAGGGATTTGTGTATCTCGCGGACGGCGGCATGAGAAAACTTTCTCAGCCGAAAAAGAAAAACGTCAGGCACGTGTCGGACAGCGGCAAAGTGGTTGACGCAATTGCAGTCAAGTTGTTGGCAAAACAAAAAGTCTTTGACAGCGAAGTAAAAAGCGCGCTAAGACAATTTCAACAGGAATCGGGAGAGTAACAATGTCTAAAGACGATGTAATCGAGGTTGAAGGCGTAGTTGTCGAGGCTTTGCGCAATGCAGAGTTTCGGGTAAGACTAAGTAACGGTCACGAAATCACCGCCTACGTGTCGGGCAAACTGCGTATACACAGTATCCGCGTGTTGCCGGGCGACGCAGTCAAATTGGAAATGAGCCCCTATGACCTTACCAAGGGTCGCATAGTGTGGCGCACCAAGGGCGCAATGCCCACTCAATAAAACAAAACCAAAACAACTCAAACGGGGATATGCCCTGTTAATCGGGAGGATAAAAATGAAAGTAAAACCGTCTGTAAAGCCTATGTGCGACAAGTGCAAGGTAATTAAGCGTAACGGAAAAGTCATGGTAATTTGCTCTAAATATCCCAAGCACAAGCAAAGACAAGGCTAATCGCCCCAAATAAGTACACGCCGGTAAAAAGGCGTTAACTGTAAGGCACTCGGAATTGCGTTGGAACCCACCGCAGTGATGTCTTTCCCCACCTCGCCGGTGAGGCAACTACGGGTAGACGAACGCTAATATCGTCTATGTCAGCTCGCCTCTCTTTTGCGAAAAATGCTTGGAGAATCCATTCCCTGCGGCAGCGAGTGTTTTTACGGGAGTACTTCAATACTTAAGGCATACGTAAGTTAACTTCAACAAGTTTCCTTGCGTAAAAATGGGTTCAACGCAACCCCAAGTGCCTAGGAAACAATTGCCTTGCGAAAAAAGCAACATCATTCCACATTGGCTTGCGTTTCGCAGGGTGTGAGAATATATAAACAAATTTCTGAATTTTTCAAGGAGAAAAACAAATGGCTCGTATTTCCGGTGTAGATTTACCCAGAGAAAAACGTATCGAGATCGGCTTGACCTACATTTACGGAATCGGACGCACCACAGCAAGCAAAATTCTTGCGGAAACCGGTGTCAACCCCGATACTCGTGTAAAGGATCTGACAGAGGACGACGTGTCCAAAATCCGTGACTGTATTGAAAAGAACCTTCACGTAGAAGGCGACCTTCGCCGTGAAGTTTCCATGAACATCAAAAGACAAATTGAAATAGGCTCGTATCGTGGTATCCGTCACAGAAAGGGCTTGCCCGTAAGAGGACAATCCACGAAACAAAACGCCCGCACGAGAAAAGGTCCCAAACGTACCGTATCTCGCGGTAAGAAAGCGGCTAAGTAAGGGAGGACGTAACAATGGCACAGAAAAGAATCGTCAAGAAAAAACGTGACATACGCAAGGTCGAGAAAGGACAAGTGCACATTCACGCTTCCTTCAACAACACCATCGTAACATTTACCGACATGAACGGTAACGCCCTTTCGTGGTGCAGCTCCGGCAGTCTCGGTTTCCGTGGCAGCCGTAAGAGCACCGCATTCGCAGCACAACAGGCTTGCGAAGTGGCTGCAAAGGCCGCTAAGGAATACGGTATCCGTACCGTAGAAGTGTACGTAAAGGGTCCCGGTCAAGGACGTGAATCCGCAATCCGCGCATTGCAAACCGCCGAAATCGAAGTAACACTCATTCGCGACGTGTCCCCCATTGCTCACAACGGTTGCCGTCCGCCCAAGCGCAGAAGAGTTTAGTTAAAGGAGATTACCCGAAATGGCTAGATATACAAGTGCAGATTGCCGTCAGTGCAGACGCGAAAAATGCAAATTGTTCCTTAAAGGCGACAGATGCTACTCCGAAAAGTGCGCTCTTACCAAGCGCGGCAAGATTCCCGGAGTGCACGCCGACAGCAGAAAGAAGATTACCGAATACGGTATGCAGCTCAGAGAAAAGCAAAAGACCAAGCGTATTTACGGTTTGCAGGAAAAGCAATTCCACAAGTACTACGAAGAGGCAGAACGCACCAAGGGCGTTACCGGTGCCAACATGCTTATTTTGCTTGAGCAAAGACTTGACAACGTTGTTTACCGCATGGGTATCGGCATCAGCCGCAGCCAGGCAAGACAGTTTGTCAACCACGGTCTCATCACCGTCAACGGCAAGCGTGTAACCATTCCCAGTTACGCAGTAAAAGTAGGCGACGTAATTTCCGTCAAGGAAAACAAACAAGAACAAACTTTGTTTGTCGCTCTCAAACAATCAAAGAAACCCGCAAACCTTCCGCAATGGCTGGACTTCGAACCCGCCGAACTTACCGGTAAGGTACTTGCAAAGCCGACGAGAGAAGACATCGACGCAAACATCCAGGAGCACATGATTGTCGAATTGTACAGCAAATAATTGTTGTGCGTTCACATTTGTGTATCTTCGGGCAGTTTGTGCCGCAGGCGTGGTGCGCGTAGTAAGTTTTTACTGCGCCGCCTGCCAACTAAAAATCAATTAAAGGAGATTGTTGTCCAATGATGGAAATAGAAAAACCGGTAATGACAGTCGAAGAAAGCGGACAAAACGCCAGCATCATCAAGATTGTTGCCGAACCATTGGAAAGAGGTTACGGCATCACTCTCGGTAATGCACTTCGCAGAGTCCTTCTTGCCGCGCTCCCGGGCGTGGCGGTTGTCGGCTTGAAAATCGAAGGCGTACAACACGAGTTTTCAACTGTTCCCGGTGTTAAAGAGGACGTTACAGACATCATCCTGAACATCAAACGTTTGGCTTTGAAGTCGGATAATGAAGACAATGACTTCAGAAAAACAATTTCAATCAACAAAGTAGGTCCTTGCGAGGTACACGCAGGCGACATCATTACAGACAGTGAAGTAGAAGTGCTCAACCCCGACCTGTACATCTGCACGTTGGAAGAAGGCGCGACCTTCAGCTGCGACCTGTATGTTGCTCGCGGTTGCGGTTACTACTCGATCGAGAAAAATAAGGAACGTAACAAGGAACTCAAACTCAACTACCCCATCGGTTACATACCCATCGATTCTATTTTCGGGCCTGTCAAAAAGGCAAGTTACAACGTCGAAAGCGCGCGCGTAGGTCAGGACATCACTCGCGACAAACTGACGCTGGAAGTGGAAACGAACGGTGCATTCTCCGGACGTGAGATCGTGTCCTTGGCAGCAAAGATTATCGAAGACCACATTCGTATGTTTGTTGATCTGTCGGAAAACTTCAGCCGCGACATTCTCATTCCTCGCGAGTCAGACAATCATCGCAAAGTACTTGAGATGAACATCGACGACATGGACCTGTCCGTGCGCAGTTACAACTGCCTGAAGCGCGCAGGTATCCAGACGGTGGAAGATCTTACTCGTCGTACCGAGGACGATATGCTGAAGGTGCGCAACCTTGGCAGAAAGTCGCTGGACGAAGTAATTGCAAAGCTTGAGAGTTACGGTCTGTCTTTGAAAAATAAGGATGAATAGGAGAATTGCAAAATGGCACACAGAAAATTAGGTAAAGCAACCGCCGCAAGGTTGGCTCTTTTGAAAAACCAAGTTTCTCAACTCCTGTGGAACGGCAAGTTGGTAACAACCGCCGCTCGTGCTAAGGAAGTGCAGAAACTTGCCGAAAAGTACATCACCATTGCCATCAACGGTTACAAAGATACCGTAGTTGTGGAAAAGAAGAAGATCGTTGACGGTAAGGAAACCACCGTTAAAGCGGTAAACGACGGCGCAACCAAACTTACCGCTCGCCGCAAGCTTATGGCAGGTCTTGCCGACATTCAGGAAGTTCGTCTTCCCAAGGAAACGGCAACAGAGTACAAACTTCGCACCAAGACGGTAAGACATCCGCTTATCGAAAAGATGTTCAACGACTATGCGCCCAAATTTGACGCCAAGGCATCCGAAAAGGGACAAAAGGGCGGCTACACGGCTATCTACAAGATGACGCAACGTCGCGGCGACGGTTCCGAAATGGCAACCATCGTTGTACTGTAATATTACATTACGCCGAACAGGAGGCTCGCAATAGTGGGCCTCTTATCTTTTGTAAATTTTTAATTAGTAATTTTTACTATTTAGTTTACAAAAACAAATTTTTATGAGATAATATACAGGTAATGCGGTAGCAATATGGCAATGCAGCAAGGTAGTAATGCAGTAAGGCGGTGTGTTGCCCTTATGCCGAATGATTTGAACCTGTCCCGTCCTGATGAGGGGCGCGGCAACTGTGTAAAATCGAAAAATGTAGCACAATGAACATTAGCAGGATTTTGAGAAAGGAGAAAGTATGCCAAATATTTATGTAGGTGTAAACGACCACAAAGTAGATTTGTTTGAAGGACAGTACCGCGTGCCAAACGGCATGTCGTACAACAGTTACGTCATTACCGGCGACAAAATCGCTGTGATGGACACTGTGGATTGGCATTTCGCAGACGAGTGGCTGGCAAACGTTGCGGCGGCCGTCGGCGAACGCAAACCCGATTACCTTGTTGTGCAGCATATGGAACCGGACCACTCGGCAAGCATCAGAAAGTTTTTGCAGGTTTATCCGCAGACAACGGTGGTTGGCAATGCGAAAACTTTTACCATGATGAAAAACTTTTACGGCGACGACATCGCACCGAACCGCCTTGTGGTTGCCGACAAGCAAACGCTCGACCTGGGCGAACACACCCTGGCATTTGTTTTTGCGCCGATGGTGCACTGGCCTGAAGTAATGGTGACCTACGACAGCGCGGACAAAACTCTGTACAGTGCGGACGCGTTCGGCAAATTCGGCGCGCTGGACGTGTCGGACGACAATTGGGTTGACGAGGCTCGCCGCTACTACATCGGCATTGTGGGCAAGTACGGTATTCCCGTGCAGACATTGCTCAAAAAGGCGGCTGCGCTGGACATCGCTACGATTTGCCCGTTGCACGGACCTGTGTTGACTGAAAATCTCGGCTACTACATTGGATTGTACGACACGTGGAGCAAGTACAACGTTGAGGAAAAGGGCGTGTGCATTTGCTACACTTCGGTGTACGGCAACACGGCGGAGTCTGTCGGCTACGTTGAAGGCACTTTGCGCGACATGGGCGTCACTGTCGTGACATATGACCTTGCGCGTTGCGACATGTCGGCGGCTGTTGCGGACGCTTTCCGCTACGGCAAACTGGTGCTGGCTTCGACCACCTACAACAACGACGTATTTCCGCCGATGCGCACGTTTATCGGCGCGCTTGCCGAACGCAGTTTCCAGAAGCGCGACGTGTATCTTATCGAAAACGGCAGTTGGGCACCCAACGCCGCAAGGGTGATGCGCGAAATGCTTGCAAATTGCAAAAACGTAAACATCCGCGACATGTTGACCATTTACTCTCGCCTTGACCCCGGTCAGACCAACGAAATCGTAACCCTTGCCAAGGATATTGTGGATTGGGAATAGCAATGGATTTTCCTTTATAAAAGCCGATAAGTTTTGCGCTAAGTTGGCAAAACAAATCAGATTTTTGAAAACAAAAAAAGGCTTCCTTGTAAGTGTATTACAAGGATGCCTTTTGTATTGTCATGGTGCGGTTGATGTTTTGCGCACAAATCGCATAATGCCACTCGGATTTATCGGTGGTGGCAAATTAAACTTGTGATTGTTTTGCAGACGGACAAAAAAGTTTTATTGTTGCGCCGGCACCTTTTCGTCCTTCGACTTAATCAGTAATAGGTCTATTACCGATGAGGCGACGGCGAACGCAAGGCTTACTACTACAAACACGTGAAAGACGACGTGCAGCAGGGGCGGATTTGACGTAAGGCAAGCAAGGGTAAGCAACGTAAGCCACACGACGGAAATGAGGTTCATCACAAGCAACGCCGTTTTGCGGTTTTTGCCTGCAAAAAGTTGTCGGATGTTAAGCACAAGCGTTGCAACGCTGTATGCGGCGTGTACAGACATGGCACCGATTACAAGCGGAATAATCAGTATCAACGCAAATGCATAGCCAAATTGTTCGCCTGCCGTTTGGCCGTCGTCGTCTGCGTCGTTTTCGTTGTTGCTACCGTTGCCGCTACCGCCGGTATTGAACGGGTTCGGCATTGCAAACAGGCAAATTATCGCAGTCAGCGCAACAACCAGCATAACTATCGAAAGCACAAACGAAACTATTTTCAAAATTTGGGTTTTGTCCATTTTTTCTCTCCTTTATGACTGATTTATTGTGGTGGAATTGTTTTTGAGGCTGTGACAATTTTTGTAAATAGGCGTTAGCCGCATTGGTAAAATGTCATGCTTAGCAAGCATCGGAAACAATCTGAACATCACGCGGAAGGGCGCTGCCCGACTGTAATTATCTTGCAGTCACATGTCGGGACCTGACTACAATTAGTCTGCAGTCAAAAATAGTCTGCCGTCGTAACTATGACCGTGCACGCCGGGCGCCAAAATCACTTTTTGTTGTGGCGTTGCATTATTTTGTCGAAATCTTCGCCGTGCACAAATTCGCTCAACGCTTCCGCCGCGGAATCGAGCACGGGGTCAAGTTTCGCATGGTCGTCATCGGTAATGCGGCTCAGCACGTAGTCAATGAGTGCCATCGGCGTTTCCTTTTTGAAGCCGACTCTTACGCGTGCAAATTCCGTAGCGTCAAGGCAACTTACGATACTGCGCATACCGTTGTGCGTACCCGCGCTGCCTTCCTTGCGGAGCCGCAGCGTACCGAGGGGAATGTCAACGTCGTCGTAGGCGACAATCAGGTTGTCAAGGGGTACTTTGTATTTGTTTGCCAGTTCCTGCACGGCTTGCCCCGACAAATTCATATATGTTACGGGTTTTGCTATTATTACTTTTTCGTCGCCCACCCGCGTGTGAGCCGTGACGGCGTGGCACTCCGCTTTGTCAAATGTCGCGCCCAGTTTGTCGGCAAGGCGGTCAACGGTCAGAAAACCGATATTGTGAAAGGTGTTGAGGTACTTTTTCTCGGGATTGCCGAGTCCTACTACAAGATACATTACTTCTCCGTCGGCAACGGGTAAGACTTGCGTTTTGTCGTAAAAATATTCCGCTTTTGTTGCCGTACAAACATATTCTATCACAAATGTTTTGTTTTGTAAAGTGCGGCGCGGCAAAGGCTCGTTTTGCTGTTTACAATTTGCGGCAAAAGTGCTACAATATACGTAGCGACAATCCGTTTCGACATTCGGTTGCGGCAGTGTGGTGCAAAGTACGTTACGTTGCGACTTCGGCAGCGCACCCTTATAGCTGCAGCTTGCTTTTTGTCGGCGGATAGGTTTTCGCTTGAAAAAGTTATGCAAAAACAATTAAATCAACTGAAAAATACGCAAATCTACAAAAATTTGCTTGATGACACCCGTGACAAAAATTTTGTCACGGCTTTTGGCGTGCAACCTAACGAAAAACCCTTCATAGTTGCCATGTGCGATCGTCCCGTGCTGTACGTGTGCAGCGACTACGTCGAGTCGCAACGGGTATTCCGCGCGGTGCAAAGCCTGTGCGGCGACGGAGCGTTGTATCTGCCTCACAGCGAGGACGTGCTTCTGTACAAGCGTACATCTTCCAAAAACGCCGTTTACACGCGTAACGGGGCGTTGTACAGACTGCTTGACGGCTTCGATGTGGCGGTGACCTGCGTCGATTCACTGTTGCAACTGTACCCGACTGTGGACAAATTCCGTCGCGACTGTTTCGACATTGTCAAGGGGGTGAGCTACGACAGCAAGATGCTTGCCCGTAGCCTTGCTTCCTGCGGTTACTCGCGCGTTGACGGTATTTCCGCCGAGGGCGAATTTGCCTTTCACGGCGACATACTGGACATTTCCATGCCCTTCGGCAAGCGTTTCCGGGTTGAATTCTGGGATGACGAAGTGGACAAAGTGGTGTCCGTTGCCGAGGACAGTTCTACGTCGCCCGCGGACAAATTTACCGTGTACCCGTTGTACGAAACCAACGGACTTTCGGCGGACAAACTTCCCCTTGTCGCAAAACTTGCCGACAAGGTCAAACTGTCACCCGACGCACGCGCAAGGCTGTCGGAAATTTTGTCCGAACTGCAAATTTCGGCGGCAAGCGGAACTGCCGACGGCAAGTGGCTGCAACCTTTTGTCAAATCTTCGCCCCTCTCGGATTACCTTCCCGAAGACACTCTCGTGGTGTGGGACGAACCCAAACTGTTGTCTTCGCGTGTGAAATTTGTTACAAACGAGCATGCCGAGCGCGTGGCAAACCTCACCAAAGCAGGCGAAGTGTTGCCCGTACATCAGAATTGTCTGCGTACGGCGGCGGAAGCCTACGACATACAAAACAAACAACTTACGTTGCAAACTTTGCCATACGGTAGCGATTTTTTTCAACCGCAGGCAGTGCACAATCTCAAAACGGGCGCGGTCCCCGGGTACGCAAACGCCGAGGACGTACTGGCAACGGACCTGAAAAGCTGGAAACAAAGCGGCTACATGGCGGTGCTTCTTGTGTCGGCGGAGGACGTAAAGTTTGTTTCCGACCGTCTTGCCGGGCAGGGCGTATTTTTGTCCGCCGACCCGACCAAAGACAACGCCGACGGGCTTATACTTCCGTTTGCCTACGAACGCGGCTTTGTTTCGCACAGCAACAAACTGGCGGTAATCGGCGCGCGTGACCTCGGGCGCGGCGTCAAGCAGACCACTCTGCGCAAAAGCAAGCGTCAGGCGTTTCTGTCGGTGGAAAAGGGCGACTACGTGGTGCACGAAATCCACGGTATCGGCTTGTGTGAGGGCATACAGAAAATAAAAGTCGGCGACAGCGAGCGCGACTACATCGTGGTGCTGTACAAAAACGGCGACCGTCTGTATGTGCCGGTGGACGCCAGCGACATGCTCAGTCGCTACTCCGGCGGTGAAAATCCCACTCTGTCGCGTATCGGCGGCGAGGATTTTTCCAAGGTAAAAAGCAAGGTAAAAGCCGGCATCAAGGCAATGAGCATAGACCTGCTCAAACTGTACGCCGAGCGTGAAAAAAAGCGCGGTTTCCGCTACCACATCGACAACTACCTCGAAGAAGAGTTTCAGCAGTACTTCCCCTACAAGGCAACGGACGACCAGATTAAGTGCCAGAAGGAAATCGAAGCCGACCTTATGTCTGACAAAATCATGGACCGTGTGCTTGTGGGCGACGTCGGTTACGGCAAAACGGAAGTCGCAATGCGCGCCGCGTTCGACGTGGTAAGCAACGGCTATCAGGTGGCAATGCTTGCGCCGACTACCATTCTTGCCGAACAGCACTACAACAGTTTTCGCGAGCGTATGTCGCACTTCGACATCAAGGTCGCCTGCGTAAACCGCTTCCGCACGCCCGACGAGCAAAAGAAAATACTCGACGCCGCCGCCCAAGGCAACGTCGACATTCTCATAGGCACGCACAGACTGCTGAGCAAGGACGTAAAATTCAACAAACTGGGCCTGTTGATACTGGACGAGGAACAGCGTTTCGGCGTAGAACACAAAGAGTCCATCAAGGCTGCAAAAACCAACGTGGACGTGCTTACGCTGTCGGCAACTCCCATTCCGCGCACGCTACACATGGCGTTGTCGGGAATAAGGGACATTTCCACGATAACGACGCCGCCCGTCGAGCGTATGGCAGTGGAAACCTACGTGTCGGAAGAAAGCGACGCGTTGCTTGCCGACGTTGTCCGCAGGGAACTGGGACGCGGCGGTCAGGTGTACGTGGTGTACAACCGCGTGGAAACAATCGACGCCTTTGCACGCAAATTGTCGGAATTGGTGGACGAAGCGAAAATCGTCGTCGGTCACGGGCAGATGGAGGAGGACGCGCTGGAACAAGCCGTGATGAAATTCGCCGAGGGCGAGTTTAACGTGCTTGTGTGTACGACCATTATCGAAAACGGTATTGACATTCCAAATGCCAACACGATAGTGGTAATGGACGCGGACAGACTGGGTTTGTCGCAACTGTACCAACTTCGGGGCAGAGTCGGACGCAGCAATCGTCTGGCGTATGCGTATTTTCTGTACAAACAGGACAAGGTCCTCAGCGAAACAGCCTACAAGCGGCTGGCTTCGGTTACGGAATACAGCGAACTGGGCAGCGGCTTCAAAATCGCCATGAAAGACCTTGAAATACGCGGCGCGGGCAACATACTGGGGCGCGAACAGCACGGACACATGATGAAAGTGGGTTACGACATGTATGCGCGCATGCTTAAGGAAACCGTTGCCGAACTTCGCGGTACGCCTGTCGAAGAAAAGTTGTACACGGATGTAGAAATAGACATACAGGCTTATGCGCCGGAAAGTTACATTCCTTCGCAGACGGAACGTATGGACTTCTACCAGCAACTTGCCGCCTGCCCGACGGAAGAAGAGATAGACAAACTGCAAAAGCAGATTGCCGACGTGTACGGCGCGTTGCCCGGTGTGGTGGACAATCTGTTTGTCGTGGCAAGGCTTAAACTGCTTGCAAACAGCGCAGGCATAAGCAAAGTAACGGTCAAGTGCGGCAAGGGTGAACTTACATTTGCCTCGCGTGAAAAAATGATGCGAAAGGAAGTTTTTGATGCCATTTCCGACGACGTTGATCGCATCTCGCCAATGAGCGGCGGCTACGGCGTAAAGTTTGCTTCGGCAGACTTTATGCAAAAAGAGCGTTTACTTGCGGCAATGACGGATTTTTTGCAAAAGATACAAACTAAATAACAAAAAAAACGCCAAACCGCTTGCCAATACGACGGTAAAAATGTATAATAGGTTAGTATAGGTGTATGTGTCCCCTGCGGACAATGCACCCGTCAGAAACGACTGATTCCGTCCGCGGCGCGTTTGTGCGCAGGATAGCGGAACATAAAGAGAGGTTAGTATTCAACATGAAAAAAGCAAGCGGAGTAATTGCAATACTTTTGTTGGCTGTACTTGCGTTCGGCGTGTTTGTCGGATGCGGTATGTTCGGCAAAGATACTGCCAAATATCGCCAATTCAACGCCTTTACCGTTGGCGAACAGGAAGTTTCCGTAGGCAAGGTAATCGATACGTTTAACAGCCTTTATCAATCGTACAACCGGTATGCTTCGGCAGACGACATTTTTAATGCCGCTATGAGCAGCCTGTATACGCAATACATGAAGGTTGACGCTTTTGTTTCAGGCAAGACGCCTGCTACGCACGGCTACGCCGAGCTTGATGGTGTAAAATATGCCAAGTACGTTTCGGCGGATCAGGCGGAGTACGCAATCAAGTACGTCAAGTATCTTATTTACACCAACTTTGACAGCGCAGTGGAAACGGAACTGAAAAAGGACTTCACCCTCAACGACGCGGAAAAGGAAGATACCGGCCGCGATTTCAAAAAGTTTGACGACCTTAAGGGTGCTACCACCTACACCGATTACCTCATCGCTCAGTTGTCCGTAAACGAAGATATGGACAAGTACATCGGCAAGTACTACACCGACGGCGACAAAGTGAACTTCACCGCAGACTCGGACCTGTCTGCCTACACCGACGAACATGCAACTCAGGTAAAATTGGACGAGTACAACAGCCGCGTGAAGCAGGAAAAAGACGTCAAGGACGAAGATAAGGTTGTAATCACCAAGGAACAACTTGAAAAGGCACAAAGCAGCGTTGTCAAGAAGTACACCGACAGCATCGAACGCGCATATGAAATCAAGATGAGCAAGTTCTTTGCGCAACAGGTAAACGACGTAATCGTAAACCTTATCACGCAATTGTACGATGCCGAACAAGGTCGTTCCATTGACGGAAGCAACTTCGAGGAAATCAGCAAGAAACTGACCGCCGCTTACAAGAACGAAGTAGAAGCCAAAAAGACTACCTACAACTACAAGCCCGAAACTTATGTGACGGACATCGAAGGTCTCAGCGACAGCAGCGACATCCTTGCCGTACCCGACGGATACAATTACATCTTTGTAAAGAATATTCTTGTTCCTTTCAGCAGCGCGCAGAAAGCAGTGCTCAGCAACCTGCAAACCAAGCTCGGTACCACCGACAGCGAACAGTACAAGAAAGCCCGCACGGAACTTGCCGCACAAATCGTTGCAGACGACTTTGACAGCGAAAAGGACGCCGACGGCAAATACGCAACGGTTGAAGGACTGTTTGAAGTGAAGAGCGGCAAAATCGCACTGACCGCCAAGGGCGAAGAAATCTTCGGTACGGGCGTAGTGAGCAGCGACAAGTTTGTCGAACTGATGAAGCGTTTCAACACCGACACCGCACAACACAGCACTTACTACGATTACGTGGTGCGCGTAAATGCCCCCGAGAATTACACTGCTAAGTGGGTTAAGGAATTTGTCGCCGCCGCCGACGAAGCATATGCCGCAGGCAAAGGCAACTACGCACTGTGCGTAAGCGAATACGGCGTACACATTGTGTACTACACAGACGAAGTCAAGGCACAAACTCTTGACTTCAGCACGCTTGCAAAATGTCTTGATACCACGAGCCGCGAATACCTGAGATTCAAGACTCAGTACACAACCGACAGCAAGGAACTTGTAAGCAAGGCTCTGAAGGAATTGCAGAAGTCCTACTTCACGGTGAAAGACGATGACGGAAAGGTGACGAACGAAAGCAAAATCAAATTTGCCTCCATGTTTGACACATTCCTCAAGGATCAGGGACTTAACTACGACAAGTCGAAAGCAACGACCTACAGTGAAGACTAATTGAACAACATCAAAGAGTTTCGGTTTTGCCGAAACTCTTTTTTTTGCGCCAAGGCGGTTTTGCGGTGACCGACGGCCTTGCGCGAATAATAAATTTTGCGTAAAAACATACTATATACGGTATGGAAAAAGTTAACGAAAAAAGGACTTCTACGCAAAACTTTATCGGCGGCGCACTGATACTTAGCCTTGGCGGACTGCTGGCGAAGATACTCGGCGCACTGTACCGTATTCCGCTGACAAACATCGTCGGCAGTTACGGCATGGGGCTGTATCAGCTGGTTTTTCCGCCCTACATTTTGTTTCTTACGGTGGCGCAGGCAGGCGTGCCGGTTGCTCTCAGCAAACTTATTGCCGAGTACAATCAACTCTGTCGGCAGGACAAAGGGCGCAAAGTTTTTGCCTATGCAATGGGGTTACTGACGTTGTTCGGGCTGGCTTCGGCGGTACTTATGGCGGCTTTGTCGCGCGTAATCGCTTCGGCGCAAGGTAATCCCGACACTGCTACGGCGTTTGTCGTTGTCGCGCCTGCATTGCTGTTTGTGCCGGTCACAAACGTACTTAAGGGGTACTTTCAGGGCAACTTCAACATGGTGCCGTGCGGCGCAACCAGCGTGCTGGAACAACTTGTCAAACTGGTCGTAGGGCTTACTCTTGCAGTAAAGTTTATGCCTGACGTCAACAAAGCCGTTCTGGGCGCAGTTTTTGCCGTTACGGTCAGTGAGTTGAGTTCACTTGTAATAATGGGTGTGGTGTATCTGGTGCACCGCAAACGCAATTGTTTGCCGAAAAGCAGACTTCAGCGCGAAGATTTGCGCCCGATCGGCGGCAGGGTGTTTGCTCTTGCCGTGCCCGTTGCCCTCGGCGCGTTTGTAATGCAACTGAGCCAGGTAATCGACTCGGTGATGGTGGTCAATCTGCTTACCGTGCCCAACGCTACGGAGATGTACGGATTGTGGACGGGACCCGTCAACAGCATGCTGGGCTTACCCATTGCGCTGTCGGGCGGCGTTGCGGTTTCGTCATTGCCCGGCATTACAAAGGCATATGTGTCGGGCGACGAGAGGCGACTGGCGGCGAGTTTCAACACGGCAATAAAGTTGACCCTCGTCATTGCTCTGCCCTGTGCGTTTGGCATGATTGCCCTCAGCGGGCCGATTTTGCGGCTGCTGTACGGCGGTTTGCCTGCGGACGAAATCTACGTGGCTTCGGTCATGCTTAGTCTGTCGGGCATGTCCATTGTATTTCTTGCAGTGCTTGGTACATGCGTGTCGGTGTGCCAGGCGGTCAACAAGCCGTATGCTTCGGTCGTAATTGTCGCGCTTGCCATTGTTGTAAAGGCGGTTGCAAACCTCGTTTTGCTGCCTGACCCGAAAGTAAATGTGTACGGCGCGGCAATATCGGAAACTTTGTGCTATCTTTTTGCGACGGTCTGTGTTATAATGTATTTGCGACGGTCGGTCGGTTTGCGCGTGGACGGCAACGCATGCGTTGTCAAGCCCCTTGCCGCAGGTATGCTGATGACCCTTGTCATTACGCTTGCAGTGGCGTTTGCCTCGGGCGTTGTGGAAACTACGCTCGGCACGCTGGCACTTATTGCCGTGTGCGCGGCGGTGTATCTCGGCGCGTTGTGGCTGCTTAAAACGTTCGACCGGACGGAACTCGGAATGTTGTCCGTCTGTAAGCAAAAAAGTAATACGTAGGGTTTCCATTTGCCATCACTAACAACCTTGGGGATGTCCTTTTACGCGGCGAAGCCGTAAGTAGGGTAAGAGACAGAGACCGTACAAGCCCCACCACGTGGGTACACTTTCGCTCGCTATCACCCGAAATAATCGAAAAAATCCAAT
>DPQS01000017.1:27753-33077 GCA_003537755.1 Clostridiales bacterium
TCGAAAAAATCCAATCCCCAAGGCGCGAAGCGTTTTTGGCACCCGAGCCTGCACGATTAGAGTTACAGCCGTAAACTATTTCAGGCAATAAACTAATAGTGATCAAGCCTCGGCTTGTGACGGCAATGGAAACCCTGGCAAAAGTTAGATTTTTTTACAAACGAAAAGGAGTACTTTGAGATGATTACTGTTGTCGGTATGGGACGTAAATCCACCGATTTGACCACGGAAGGAGCAAAGGCAGTGCGTGAAGCCGACGTCGTTGTGGTCAAGTCCGCACTTACGCACGCATGGAAAGCCGTTGCGGAGATTCGCGACGACGCCCTTTCATGCGACGAGTTTTACGAAAAAGCCGAAGACTTTGACAAACTCAACGCCGACATTGCCGCCTACCTGCAATCTTTCGGAAACAAAAAGGTTGCTTTTTGCGTAGTCGGCGACGGCACCGACGACACAGTTGTACCCCTTCTTGACGGCGCGAAAATGGTGTACGGCGTGCCCCTTTATGCGGCGGCAGTGGCAAACAAATTGCCCGAGGGTACCGTTCACTTTGTTGCGGCGGATTTTGTCGTCGCTCGTCGCGTGCTGCCCGTGCCTACGGTAGTGTGCTGCGTTGACGACAAGTACGTTGCCGCCGACGTTCAGTTGCGCCTTGCCGAGGCGTTTGACGACGACACGCCCGTTTCCGTGTGTTACGGCGACGGAAAAACAACAAATTGCCAACTTCACGAACTGTGCCGCCAAAGGTTCGATTACCGCACCTGCGTATTTGTCGAGCCTAAGCCCCTTACGGAACGCCGTGTGTTCGATTACTACGATTGCGCCGACATCATGACCCGCTTGCGCGCGCCCGACGGCTGCCCGTGGGACAGGGAACAGACGCACAAATCCATTGTCAAAAACGTCATAGAGGAGGCCTACGAGCTGGCAAACGCGTTGGAAAACGACGACACCGCCAACACTGTAGAGGAACTGGGGGATCTGCTTATGCAGGTGCTGTTCCACATCGAAATCGCCAAAGAAGAGGGCGAATTTGCCGCCGCCGACGTGTATTCTGCGCTTGCATGCAAGTTGGTGGACCGTCATCCGCACGTGTTCGGTAGTGTTGTTGCGACCGATGCCGACGAGTCGCTGACCGTGTGGGACAAACAAAAAATGAAGGAACACAAAATCAAGGGCGTTGCGGAAAACGTTGTCGACGTGCCAAAGGGAATGAGCGGACTTATGCGCTGTCAGAAGGTGCAATCGCGCGCAAGCAAGGGCGGTTACGAGTTTGCCGACATCTCGCATGTGGTAGACAAGGTTGCCGAAGAAACAACGGAATTTTTGCAAGCCGACGCAGACAACAAACTTATGGAAGGCGGAGACTTGCTGTTTGCCGTTGTCAATCTGCTTCGTTTAAGCGGAGTGGACAGCGAAACGGCACTTATGAAATCCACGCAGAAGTTTGTGGACAGGGTTGTCGAGTGTGAACGCCTGCTTGACGGGCGCGGACAGAAACTTGACGACATGACACCGCAGCAGTTTGACGAACTGTGGGAAGAGGTAAAGAAAAATGCCCAACGTATGTGAAATTTTTGCACATTCGGCGGCAAAAACGGTGCTTGCGCCAATGGCAGGATACACGGATTTTGCCTTTCGCAAGGTGTGTCGTACTTACGGCGTCGCGCTTACCGTTACGGAAATGGTCAGCAGCAAGGCACTTGTCATGAACAGTGCGCTGACCCGAATAATGCTGAAACGCGAAGACGGCGACGCGCCGTGTTTTTGCCAGATTTTCGGGCACGAACCGCAGGTTATGGCGGACAGTGTGCTTTTTCCCGAGGTCGCCGCCTACGAGGGTGTGGACATCAACATGGGCTGTCCCGTGCACAAAATAGTAAGCAACGGCGACGGATCCGCCCTTATGGAACACCCCGAACTTGCCGCAAAGTGTATTTCGGCGGTAAGGCAGGCGTTGCCTGCGGACAAGCCGCTGTCCGTCAAATTCCGCCTAGGCGTAACGGACGACAGTCTTGCCGTGGATTTTGCGAAGATGTGTCGCGACAACGGCGCGGACTTTGTTACCGTTCACTTCCGCACACGCAAACAAATGTATGCGGGAAACGCCGACTTTCGACTTCTCGACGACCTTGTGGCGACGGGTATTCCCGTGGTTGCAAACGGCGACGTCAGGTGCAAAACCGACTACGACAACCTTATTTCGCGTGGTGCTTTTGCCGTTGCGGTGGGGCGCGGCGCACTGGGTAATCCGCAAATTTTTGCGCAGATTGCATGTCGCGACTACGACCCGAACACCCTGGGCAACATTTTGTGGCAAACGCAAATGCTGTCGCAAGTGTACGACGACAGGGTTGTCGCCAACGAAATGAAGAAACATATCAGTTTTTACCTCAAAGGCAGGCGCGGTGCAAAGCCCACAATCGTGGCTGTAAACGCCTGCAAAAACACTGCCGTAATGCTCGGCTACGTGCGCGATTATTTTGCGACGGAGGAATGATTACCAATGATAAACATAGTGCTTGTCGAACCGGAAATTCCGCAAAACACAGGCAATATCGTGCGTACGGCAGCGGCAACGGGCAGTACCGTGCACCTTGTCAGACCGCTCGGATTCGACACAAGCGACCGCATGCTGAAACGCGCCGGTCTTGATTACTGGAAGGATTGCCGCATTTTGTACTGGGACAGTTTCGACGAACTTCGTCGGGCTAATCCGGACGGCGTTTTTTACTACTTTTCCACCAAGGCGAAGCATACGCATGTTGAACCGAACTATCCCGATGACGTGTTTCTGGTGTTCGGGCGTGAGTCGAGAGGACTGCCCGAACAACTTGTCCACGACAACTACGACCACGCCGTGCGCATTCCGATGATTGCCGACACCCGATCGCTAAACCTGTCCAACAGCGTTGCCGTCGCCGTGTACGAAGTGCTTCGTCAGCGCGACTTTGCAGGGTTCAATTTTACTGGACACCTGCGCGAATTTGACGACGTGTAAATGTTTGGGTTTGACTACACGCCGACTTTGTGGTATACTGTCACAAAAGACGGCGTTTGCGCGGCGCAATGAGTGCATACGTGCGGCTGTCAAAGAGGCTTAACTATGATTATTCTTGCAAGCGGCTCTCCAAGACGCAAGCAACTGCTTAAAAAACTTACCGAAGATTTTGTCGTTGTCCCGTCGACCTGCGCCGAAGTTACCACTGCGGCTTTGCCTCGACTTGCCGCGCGGGAACTTGCCTGTCACAAGGCGGTTGACGTGTTTACGCACACCGACTGCGGCAAACAAAGCGGTGCGGTTGTCATAGGCTGCGACACGGTGGTTGATCTTGACGGCGTTGTGCTGGGTAAGCCCGGGACTGCCGATGAGGCCGCCGAAATGCTTCGCTCATTGTCGTGCCGCACTCACCTTGTACACACCGGTTACGCCGTTGTTTCGCAAGGCTTTGTCGATGTCGGCGTGGAAACGACGCAGGTTACGTTCCGCAAACTGACGGACGAAGACGTTGCCGTCTATGTCGCAAGCGGCGCGCCTATGGACAAGGCAGGGGCTTACGGCATACAGGAAACGGACTTTGTTTCGGATGTTGTCGGCAGTTACGACAACGTAATCGGCTTTCCGACGGAACAGATAAATCGGTTGTTGATTGCCTGCGGCGCAGTTTTGCAGAAGTAACGTCTGTGTGTTGCAAAATGGGCGTTTCGGCTTCCGCTTGTTGTCACCGACAACCACGGAATGTTCTTCACTGTTCTTTGCGCGGATGTTTGCCCGGCGTACATTTGGTAACGAAAAAATCACAACGTATTAAAAATTTCGTGAATTTTCAAGATACAAAAGAGAGGTAATTATGGCTAATTACGAACTTATTTTCGATCTGGGTTCTCAATACATTTCCGCCGCGCTCAAAAACGACGGCTTTTCCGACAAAATTCCGTCGGTTGTTGCCTACGGCGGCGCGGAAGGACATCAGATAATGGCTGTCGGTGTGGACGCAATCAAACTTGCCAACACGCGCGGCGACGTCAACCTGGCGTGCCCAATCTACGAAGGTTGTGTCAACGACAGCGAAGGCGCGAAGGCACTTATTACCACCCTTCTCGACCGTCTTGTCAGCCGCCGCCTGACGGCATTCAGTAAATGCGTTGTTTCCTGCGTGTCGCCTTGCGGCATGATCAGCAGCGACAAAAAGAATATCGAAGCAATTTTCCTTGGCTTGGGTGCAAAGTCCGTTTCCTTTGTAGAAGCACCCATTGCCGACAGTTACGCGCTGTTTGACGAGTTTCACGCCCGCTGCGGCGTAATTGCCGACATCGGCCGCGATTGCACCGACCTTGCCGTGGTTTCCGACGGACAGATTGTCAGCGGTTGCACCCTGTATTACGCAGGTAAGCACCTCACCGACGCCATCGTGGACCTCATTCAGCAAAAGTATCGTATCCGCCTGAGTTACGACGATGCGGAATACCTCAAGTTGCACTGCGCCAGCCTGTACCCCAACGACACGACGGTTGTGACTGTGGCGGGACACAACATGCAACACAACGTGCGCGAAACCGTCAACGTTTCCTCGCGCGAACTGTACGACACCCTTGTCGAGTTTGCAGGCAAGTATGTGCGTGTGGTGCAAAGCCTTATTTCGTCCGCACCCGACAACTTGTCGGCAATGCTGCGCACAGAGGGCGTAATGCTGTGCGGCGGCGGCGCAAACCTTGCCGGATTGGATTTGTATTTGCAAAGTCAGCTCGGCGTACCCGTGCGCGTGGCGGAACAACCTGACAGCGTAAGTATTGCCGGTATGATTAAAAAGTAAATTTCAAAGTTGTCGTTTCAGGCTGTCGCCACTACGCGACAGCCTTTTTGTACCTTTTTTATCGACATGCTCGGTTGTCCTTCTTTATGTAACGCGCCACTATTGCGGCTCGGTTGAAGATGTAATTCGGCAAAGGGTTATGTTTTACCGATTTCTGATTTCGCCTATGTTGGCACATCTGAAGTCGGCAGATAATCTGAGAGCAGCTAATCGATTGTATCGGGGTGGCGAGGTGTTGCCCGACAAAACCCGTCATTCCGAATGTGCGGCTGTTTGCGGCAGAAAAGCCGAAATCAAAAGTATTGTGCAAAGTTGCATTGTCGCAATAAGCAACGTCGCTTGTCATCGGTTGAAATATTACATGCGCATGCGTGGGTGCATATATATAATGTATTATTGTCTCTAATTATATTAAAGTAAATAATACATTACGCCGTCCGAAAATCGTCTGAAAAAACTTTCAAAAAAAATCAAAAAAACTTTGCGAAAACAGTTGACGAAAAAAGGCGG
>DPQS01000002.1 GCA_003537755.1 Clostridiales bacterium
TTTTCAAAAAGTTTCCCCTTCCCCGTAAATCTTACAAACTCTTAAGCACAGCTTGCACGTCGCGCATGTCCACCTTGCCTGCGAAGTTAGCCTTGAAGTACTTCATTACACTGCCGACGGACTTGTCGTCCAGTTTGTCGATTTCGGCGCGAATTTCTTCCGCGCTCATCATCTGCGGCAAAAACTTGTTTACAAACACGATTTGTTCGGTAAGCACGGCAACGTTTTCGGGACGGTTTGCCTTTTCAAACGCTTCGCGTTCCTCGGTCAGTTCCTTGACGGACTTTTGCAAAATCGCCACCACGTCCGTGTCGGACAGTTCCTTTCCTTCGCTGCGACGGTCGATTTCCGCAAGTTTGACCTTGTTGAGAATTACGGACAGCACCGAGCGCGCCGTTGTGTCGTGCGCCTTGAGTGCGTTGATGTTTGCTTCTTTAAGTTGTTGTACAAGCATAATTATTACTCCTTTCCTTTTATGGCAAAAGCGGCCGATATTTCAGCCGCCTTTTGTTGTTTTATTTGGTTATTGCGCGGTTTGTTCCGTTGTTTGTGCGGCAGGTCTTTGCAAAGGACGTTCGCGCGTGTAGTCCACCACGTAACTGATACCGTCGATGTTAAGTAGCATGTCGGCAAGTACCTGTTTGTCCAAGGCAATGCGTTCCTCGAATATCAGCCAACGTCCGTCGGCAGAGTCCGCCTGCGGCATTGCAAGCAGCAAACTTATGTACACGGCGGTCTTGATGTCGGGCGTCAGGTCGTCGTATGCAGTCACCTTGTCGCCGTCAACTACGTTTACCTTGTAATCTTCCTGTGTCAGTTTGTAATTGCCGCCGGTAAGGATGTTGAGGTAGGTTGCCGCACTTGACAGCAATGCGCCGATTTTGTCGCGGATAAGCAACGCCACGATGTCGCTGTGGGTAAAGTTGCCCTTAAGGTTGCCCAGAGTGCGAGCCTCGGCAGCCGCCACGGTAACGCGCATACGTTGTGCGTTTTGCGCGGCAAGTTGTGCGGTCTGTTCGGCGCGCTTGTTTTCCAGTGCGGTTTGTCTGTCGCGAAGAGCGGCAAGACGTTGTTCGTAGCCGTTTACCACCGTTTCGTCCACAACGTTTGCCGATTGGTCCTTGATTACAGAGTACAGACTCTGAATACGGTCGGCAAGATTTGCCTTGGTAGTATCGTATACGGACACCACTTTTGCAACGGCTTCCATGTCCGCGTCAACGTCCACTGCTGCGATTTTGTCCACGTCCAGTCCCTTTACGCGCAGTTCGAAACTCAGTTCCTGATACAGTTCGCTGTATTCCTTGACCTTACTGTCGTACAGCCATTGCACCTTTTCCAGTTCAAGACGTTTTTTGAACACGTCCTTTTCCAGATTGTTTTTGGTTTCCGTCAGCATCTGCACTTCCGAGGACAAGTCGCCCATTTCGTAACGGAATTCCTCGATAGCCTTGGAAATGTCGTCGCTGCCTGCGTACTTCTTGGCACGCTCGGTAGCCTTGGCAATCTGCTGTTCGTTTACCTTGATTGTGCGGTTGGTTTCGATAATCGCGCCCTTTACGTCTTCCAGTTTGGACTCGATACTTTCAATCTGGCGTGTGACGGCTTTGTACTGTTCGTAACTGCCGGTAAGACGGCCGCTCATGTCGGCAAGTTCGTCCTTCAGGCGGTCGTTTGTCACGACAATGCTGTCGATACTTGCGCGAGTGTCGTCCAGTTGCATTTGCGTGTCACGCAGATACTTAAGACGAGACTTCAGCGAAGCCAACTTTGTACGCAGCGACTCGGTGTAACGCTTCAGTTCCACAAGTTCCGTATCGCCGCGTACCGATTCCCGCTGCAAATCCAGCAGATATTTGGTACCGTTGTCGCTTGCGGCGGCTTTGAGATAGTTGTACACCGTTTCGTTGCCGTTTTGCTGCACTATCTGATTGTATGCGTCGTTGATGTTGTCGCGTTCGCGCCCGAGTGTAACCATTTCGGCATTGTTGATGTCGATGTGGCGTTTGATTTCCTTGATTGCGCCTTCCAGCTTGTAACTGCGCTCGAGAAGCAACTCGCGGTCAAGGGTACGCGCTTCGATTTCCGCTTTGAGCGACATCACTTCGGGGTCGTTGAAGTCGGCGGATACGGCAAACACGCCCGTAGCGTCGTCGGAGTACACCTTCTGACTGTTGAGGTACACTTCGCGTTTGAATTCTTCCTGCTTGCGAAGCAACAACTTGTCCAGTTGCGCTTCCAGTTGACTGCGCGAGGCTTCCAGTTGCAACAGACGGTACTTGTAGTCCTCCATCGCGCGTTGCAGGTTGCGCATTTTTTCGTCAAGCGAAGTGTTGATTGCTTCCAGTTTGTTGCGCTTGCCGTCCAGCACTTTTATTATGCCGTCCTTGGCTTTAAGCGGCGACACGGCAATGTCCAGTTCTTCCACCGAGCGGAAACGCTTGACAAGGGTCAGTTGAGTCGTTTCTCTCTCGGCAATCTGTCCTTCCTTGACGGCGATTTCGCTTTGCAACTTGTCAACCTGCGCCGACACTTCGTCGATTTTGACGTCTACGCGCACCGTTTCCAGCAGTTCGCCGACGGACTTGCCGGGCACGCGGAAACCGTCCAAGCCTTCCTTTACCTCGGTAAGAGACTTTTCGATTGTGTCCAGTTTGTTGGCACACATTGCCTTTTCGCTTTCAAGGCGTTGTTGCGTTTCGTTGAGTTCGAGCAGCATTTCGCCGTAGGTCTTGTTCTTTTCGTACAGCGAGGCGATGTAACTCAGTTCGTTGTTTATTGCTTCGAGACGCGCGCGTTTGTCGGCGGATTGCGCTGTTTGCAGTTCGCGCTCGTCAAGTTGCTTTTTGACAGCAGCAAGTTCGTTTTCCGTCCATTCAAGGTCGGTGGTCATCTGGTAACGCTTTTGTTCGTACTCGTTGCGTTCCGTCACAATGGCGTTGAGTTGGCGAACGCGCGGCACAAGCGAATCGATGTCGCTGCGCAGTTTTACGCGTTGGCGCAGTTGCTCGATTTCGTCCTGATGGGCGAGCAGCAGGTTGTAGCGTTGTTGCGTTGCGTCCAGTTGACGGGCAATTCCGCTGCGGATAAGTTCCACCGACTGAGCAGCGCGCGCCTCGCCGAGGCTTGACGTAATTTCGGCAATGCGGCGGTTGACGTCGGCAAGTTCGTCGTTTGTAGCCTTGATTTGTTCGTCGGAAATCTGTGTGCCCTGCGCTTCGGCGGCAGCCATCTGTACGGTGTAGTTGCGTACCTTGGCAATGGCGTTTTCACGCATTACGCGTGCTTCCTGCGAAGCCTTGGCAACGTCGGCGTCGACTGAGGCAAGCAGTTTTATTTCGTCCAGCAACATCAGGTCGCCGTGGAAGTTGTCCACCGACTTGTTGTTGACGTAGTCCTTCTTCAGCAGTTCGGCAAGATTTACGTTCAGTATCGATTGCAGGTATTCCACCGATTTGGAGCGAGCGACAACCTGCCAGTGACCGTCTACCTTCTTTTTGAGAATAGTACGCGTAGTGCCGTCCTCGCCGTGAATACGACCGAGCGAATACTCGTCGGCATCAACAAGAAACTCCACCTCGACGTCGCGCGTGTTGTCGGCGTCCTCGCGAAAGCAAAATTCGAGATAACTGTTGAGGCGACCGCCCTTACTTGTGACGACGCCCTTGCCCTCGATTGCCGTACCGAAGGTGAAAATCTGTTTTTCTTTGGTTTGAGGATCGTATGCTACTACTTTCGATAATCTCATGGCTATCCCTCACTGAATTTTACTAAGTTGGTCAAATTTGTTGAAATGGCCGACGAAATGTGTTAAAATCTACAAGACATCGGTGTAAAACCGGACCGCTTCTACATTATTATAACCTATGACTTAAAAATAATCAAGAGGTTTTATTATAAATAATAGGGCGGTTTAACGACAAAAGAGGTAGTTTATGACGTTTTGTGACAAAGAAAAACAACTGATCGACGGCGGCGTAACCTGCATCGACAACAGATTTATCATCAATTACCTGCCCGACGCACCCGACGTGAGAAGCGCGGTTTACCTTTTGGGACTTACTCTGTCGCAAAGCAGCGGAAGCGACAACTCCGTAGATACCCTTGCCGGCAAACTGGGCATTACGCCCGGCGACGTAATCAGCGCGTTTCAGTACTGGGAAGAGCTGGGGCTTGTCACAATCGTCGGGGACAATCCGCCGAAAGTAATCTACCTTGCCGATCGCGACGACGGCACCGCGCTGAAAAAAATAAAACCCGGCAAATACAACAAATTCAGCAAGGCGATACAAAGCGTAATCGAAGGCAGAATGATTACCGTAAACGAATACAACGAGTACTACAACTTTCTTGAAAGCACCACGTTCGAGCCCGACGCCCTTGTTGCAGTGGCGAAATACTGTGCGGAACTAAAGGGCGGCGACATCAACTACCGTTACATACTCACCGTGGCGCGCAACCTGCTTAGCCGCGGACAAACCACCCTTGCCGTAGTTGCCGAAGCACTTGACAGCCAGCAAAAATACGATGACGACCTGAAAATCGTGTTCAAATCCCTTGGAATAAGCCGCAAATTCGACCACACAGACAGACAAATGTACGAAAAGTGGACCAGGGAACTCGGCTTTACCGCAGACGTGATAAACCAAGTTGCAAAAAATTGCAAGGGCGGCGGCATGCCGAAACTTGACGGAATGCTGACGGAGTACTACAAAAAAGGCGCGCTCAGCGTAAAAGAAATGCAAGCCTACGACGAACAAAAAACAAGGCTGTACGACCTTGCGCGCGCCGTAAACAAGACAATAGGCGTGTATTACCAGAGCCTTGACCCCGTTGTGGACGAGTACATCGTAGACTGGGTACGCAAAGGTTACGACGAACAAACAATACTTGCCGTGGGCAAATACTGCTTCCGCAGCGGCATCCGCACGCTGAGCGGTCTGGCAGGGGTCATCGACAAGCTGTACAGAAACGGCGTAACCACCGTTGCCGCGCTGGAACAATACCTTGCGCAGATTGCCGAAGAGGACGACAAAATAAAACAGGTGCTTGCGCGTGCGGGACTTGACCGCCGCGTTACCAACAGCGACCGCAAACTGTACAAAAACTGGACGGACAACTGGAACATGCCCGAAGAGGTAATCGCCTTTGTGGCACAGCGTGCGGCAGGTACGGCAAACCCCATTGCATACGTCAACCGCGTGCTGGGCAGTTACAACCGCGACGGCGTGACAACGCTTGAACAGGCGAAAAAGCAAGCCGAAGCATACGGCAAGCAAACCGCCGCCACTACCGCCGAAACAAAGAAAAACATCGGTGGCGTTGCCATCGAAGAGCAAACCTACACCGACGAAGAACTTCGCTCGCTGTTTACCGCACTGGATGATACGGAGGAATGATGACAAAGCAACAAATTGCAGAGCAGGCATTGCGGAATATTCAAAAGCGGCACAGCGACGCAGTAGACAAAAATGAACGCACCCTTGTCGCACTTCGTACTCACGCCGATTTTGCCGACAACGAACGCGCACTTCGACTTGCCACCGTGGCAAAAATAATGGGCACAGACGAGGCACAGATTGCAAAAGCCGACAGCGAAATAAAGCGATTGACAAAAGAGCAGAAAAAACTGCTTGCCAAGTACAAATGTACGGAAAAATCACTTACGCCTACGTTTTTTTGCAACAAATGTAATGACACCGGGTACGTAAACGAGCAGCCTTGCGAGTGCCTTCGGGCTGAAATCCGTCGCCTTCTGGTTGCAGATTGCGCAGTGCCCAACCCCGGATACACCTTCGCGGGAAGCACCGAAAAGGACAAGAAAAACCTTGCCGTTTACCGCCGTGCGGAAGCGGTTTGCAAAAATGAACACGGCAATATTTTGCTGTTAGGAAAGGTGGGTACAGGCAAAACTTACCTGCTTACGGCGTGCGCGCACAAGTGCGTGGAACTGGGCAAAACGGTACTGTTCACCACCGCTTACGGGCTCAATCAGACATTTCTGGAAGCGCATCTGAGTAACCTTGCAACCAAGCAGGCAGTACTGGACAACTTGACCGACACGGACGTGCTTGTAATAGACGACCTCGGCACGGAACAAACGTACAAAAACGTCACGCAGGAATATCTGTTTGCCGTGCTTAACGAACGCCTTACAAACGGCAAAAAGACGTTTATTTCCACCAATCT
Organism: Clostridiales bacterium; assembly: GCA_003537755.1. Taxonomy (GTDB): domain Bacteria; phylum Bacillota; class Clostridia; order Christensenellales; family CAG-314; genus Fimimonas. The sequence continues at coordinate 6,190 of DPQS01000002.1, forward strand.
GTCACTTGAAAATCTGAAAGACAAGTACGACAACCGCATCTTTTCTCGGCTGATTCAACAGAGCGACGACAACCTGATTACCATGCTTGAAAGCAAGGACAAGCGCACGATAAAGTAAAAAACTCGACAAGACGTAAACATTTTGTCCGTCTGACATTGCTTACTAAGAGATTTGCGATAAAACTTGCCACTACTACAAAACATAAACAAAAGGGAAGCACTCAAAATGCTTCCCTTTTTTACTTAGGGTTAATTTCGCTATCACTAACAACCTTGGGGATGTCCTTTTCCGTTCTTTCGTGTGGACGTTCGCTCAGTCCGACATGCCGCGAAGTTTTACGTTGGGCATGTAGGGCAACAGAATGTCGCGGTAACGGCGCATTGTGTCCTCGTCGCAGCCGTAAGTCGTCTTGTCAAGAATGTCGCCGCTGTCTACAAACTTTTGCAGATACAGCGGACTGTCCGAGCGCAGCCACTGACCCAGTTCCTCCACCGACTTGTCGTCGTGGTGATTGCCCGTCACCGTCATACGGAATTCGTAAGGAACGACGCCGCCTTTGAGATAGGCAACCGACTGTTCCATGGCGGCAAGATCCGGCGCACAACCCACCGTTTCGGCATAACGCGAAAGGCTGTTTTTGACGTCCATAGCCACGTAGTCCACCAGTCCCGACGATACCAATTTTTGCAATTTTTCGGGGAAAAATCCGTTGGTGTCCAACTTGACGAGGTACCCGAGTGCCTTGACTTTTGTCAGAAACGCGGCAATTTCTTCTACGTTGTTAATAAGAGGTTCACCGCCGGTCAGGCACATACCTTCCAGCACATGCTTGCGCTTGTCAAGAAAAGCAAGCACCTCTTCTTCCGTCAGATGTTCCACGTCGTGTCCCGTCACAAGCGTTGCGTTGTGGCAGAACGGGCAGCGTAAATTGCACCCGAGCGTAAACAGGGTGCAAGCTACCTTTTCGGGATAGTCCAGCAGTGTCAACTTCATCAATCCGCCAAATATCATAACAGTACCTCAATCAACAGCATTACGTGGCTTTTCCGTTCGCCATCGCTGATTATCTGCGCAAACGCAACGTCAAACCAAAACCATACGCGTGCGCTTCTGTGCAAAAAAGGGTGTCGCTTCCGCAACACCCTTGTCGGTTAAACTTAAATTACTTAAGTTCGGCTTCTGCGCCGGCATCCTTAAGAGCCTTAACCATGTTTTCAGCGCTTTCTTTGGGTTGAGCTTCCTTAACGGTAGCGGGTGCGCTTTCAACAAGGTTCTTAGCTTCAACAAGGCCAAGACCTGTAAGTTCGCGAACAGCCTTGATTACTGCAAGTTTGTTTGCGCCGAAGGACTTCAACACTACGTCGAATTCCGTCTTTTCTTCTGCAGCGGGAGCGGCTGCTGCAGCACCGCCTGCAACTGCAACGGGAGCAGCTGCGCTTACGCCAAATTCTTCTTCGATGGCGTGTACAAGTTCATTGAGTTCCAATACGGACAGAGCCTTGATCTCGTCGATAAATTTCTTCGTATCCATTGTTTAATTTCTCCTTGATTATTTTGTAGTCAATTAGCGGCTTGACTTGCCTGATTGTTTGCAAACGTAAGCAAATTCAGCATACGTATGCGTTTTTTTGCGACTGAAGTCGCGCTTTGCACAAGATTACTCGTGCTTTTCCGCAACGGCGTTGAGTGCCACTGCCAGTCCGCGCATAGGTGCGGACAGTACGGAACACAGCATTGCAAGCAACGTTTCCTTGTTGGGAACTTTGCTCATTGCGTCTACGGTAGCGGCGTCGGCGTAAGCCTTGTCGAACATACCGCACTTAACCTGCATTGCGTTGTACTTCTTGATGCCGTCAACTGCAACTTTGGCAGGAGCGATTGCGTCTTCGGTACCGAATGCAAACGCGCTGGGTCCGTTAAGTGCTTCGTCAAACTGGGTGTAACCGAGTTCGTTGAGAGCCTTCTTGAACAGCGTATTTTTGATTACCTTGTACACTACGCCTTGCTTGCGGAATTCCGAACGGAACTCTGTATCCTGAGCAACGGTAAGACCTTTGTAATCGATGATGACGAAAGAATGACATTCTTCGATTTGCTTCTTGATTTCTTCTACCGTATCTCTTTTGGCAAGTTGTGTTGCGCTGAGATGGGGATGATGATGTGCCATATCCAAGCATTCCTCCTTTTTTAGATTTTTCAATTAAAAACCCTTGCACCTGCTCGCAGGTACAAGGGTAGGAGTGCGAAACTCTAAACCACTGTTGTACCTCGGCAAGATTTACTGATACTTGCTGTCTTAGGAACGGATGTGTGGGTCAGTAATTAACTGATTGATTATTTGTACAGAACCTTGATGCCGGGACCCATTGTGGTAGCAATGGCAACACTCTTGAGGTACGTACCTTTTGCGCTGGCGGGTTTAGCCTTGATGATAGCGTCCATAATTGTGGTAGCGTTTTCAACAAGCTTGTCCTTACCGAAGGACTTCTTGCCGAAAATTACGTGAACTACGGATTGCTTGTCTACACGGTATTCAACCTTACCTGCTTTGACATCGTGTACAGCCTTGGTAACGTCCATGGTAACCGTACCGCTCTTGGGGTTGGGCATCAAGCCCTTAGGTCCGAGGATCTTACCCATACGACCGATAAGTCCCATCATGTCGGGGGTTGTGATAAGTACGTCGAATTCAAACCAGTTTTCTTTCTGGATCTTTTCGATGTAGTCTTCTGCACCTACGTAATCGGCACCGGCAGCCTGCGCTTCGTCAGCCTTGGCACCCTTAGCGATTACCAACACGCGTACGGTCTTACCTGTACCGTGAGGAAGTACGACAACGCCGCGGACTTGTTGGTCTGCGTGGCGGCTGTCTACGCCCAATTTTACGTGCAATTCCAACGTTTCGTCGAAATTGGCGGTTGCTACGTTGATTGCTGTTTCTACTGCTTCGGGAAGTTCGTAACTCTTGGTTTTGTCGAACTTTTTCAAAGCGTCAACATATTTCTTTCCTTTCATTTGGCGCCTCCTTAGCCTTCTACGACAATGCCCATACTACGAGCAGTGCCTGCAATCATGGAACAAGCCGACTCAAGGCTGGCTGCGTTGAGGTCAACCATCTTAAGTTTAGCGATTTCTTCCACCTGAGCGTGCGTAATCTTGGCAACCTTGGTTTTGTTGGGGGTTGCGCTGCCGCTTTCGATACCGCATGCCTTTTTGATAAGGACGGGTGCCGGCGGAGTTTTAAGAATAAACGTAAAGCTGTGGTCTTGGTAAATTGTTACAATTACAGGAATGATAAGTCCTGCCTTGTCGGCCGTACGAGCGTTGAAATCCTTGGTGAACGCAGGGATGTTGATACCGTGAGGACCGAGTGCGGAACCAACCGGGGGTGCCGGTGTGGCTTTTCCGGCAGGAAGTTGAAGTTTGACAACTGCCGTTACTTTCTTTGCCATAGTGTTTCCTCCTATTTGTGGTTGTAGCGAAACGCAAACAGTATTTTTGCGTTTCTCCCATTTGCCGCCTTTTGTGCTTGGCGGTCAAGCATGCCGCATTTCCAACAAGCCGTGCGACGCGGCGTCAAACCGAATTACTCCTCCGTTGTTGCGGGGGCTTCGGTAGGATTGGTGATTTTTTCGATCTGAACAAAGTCCATATCGACGGAAGTTTCGCGTCCGAACATATTTACGGACACCTGAGCCTTCTGGTGGTCGACGTCAATCGACTTGATTACTCCGACAAATCCTTCAAACGGACCGGACACCACTTTTACGCTGTCGCCGACAACCATATCGAAGTTGACGACTTTGTCCTCGAGGCGAAGACGTTTGACTTCGTCGTCTTCGAGGGGCCACGCCTTACCGTTGGGGCCCACAAAACCCGTAACGCCGCGAGTGTTGATCAGGATGAACCACAACTCCGAAGAGTAAACCATCTTGATGAACACGTAGCAGGGCATTACCTTGGCTTCGTATGCGTGCATACGGCCGTTGCGTTCCTCTACCAGCGTTTCGGTGGGGATCTTCATGTCAAGGATGATGTTTTGCCAGTTGTTGTTTTCAACAAGCTGTTCGATGCTCTTCTTGACAAGCGATTCGTAACCGGAATAGGTGTGAAGTATGTACCATTTTGCGTTGTTATTTTCGCACATAATCAGCCTGCTCTATTTGGACGTCAATGAAATAAGCCATGCAAAAAGACTGTCTACGCCAAACAACAAAAGGGCGAAGAACAATACCACCAACAAAACAATGCCCGTGTTTTTGAGCACCGTTTGAAACGAAGGCCAAGCGACCTTTTTAAGTTCCGACCAACTTTTAACGAAGAAGTTGCCCAATCTTTTGAAAACGTTGGGTTTCTTGGCTTTTGCTTGCAATGCCATTTTCGATTCTCCTGTTACTTGGATTCTCTGTGCGTCGTGTGTTTCTTGCAGAATCTGCAGTACTTGTTACGCTCGAGTCTTTCCGTCGTGGTCTTGCTGTTCTTAAAAGTGTCGTAGTTGCGTTGTTTGCACTCGGTGCAAGCCAGAACAACCTTGACTCTGTTACCTTTCTTCGCTGCCATAACTATCATTCTCCTGTGATTTTGTGCCAAAACCAAAGCCGAAAAAGCATTTTTTTGCACACAAAAAATTACACTCCCGAGAGAAGTGCTATATTATATTACCACACTGCCCTCGCCAAGTCAACTGTTTTTCGCTTTTTTACAGAACAAATCGACACTTTTTATGCGAAATTTTACTTTTTCAAATGGCAATGTGTTAATATAGAATATTATAAGATATCTTAAAATAAAAGTCAAATAATATATGCGTACGCGCGTTATATATGCGTATGCGCGCGAGGGCATGCATGCGTGCGGCAGGAGCGTATACCATTATTGGCAAAGTTCGTTTTCGGTTGCATTTTGTCGTGAAGTGCGGTACAATAATGTCACTTATCTGAAAAGGCGGCGCGGCGACTGCAATATGCGACGACCGACCGAGGGACGACATGGCTTACGACGCACTTACGCTGTCGGTGCTGGCGGACGAGTTCCGCGAGACGCTTATCGGCGGCAAAATCACAAAAATCTATCAGCCGGAAAAGGACGAAATAGTCCTGTTTATCTTCAACGGCAAAACATACAAACTCGTGGTGTCGGCAAACGCGGGCGTAAACCGCATACACATCACGGACATGCCGACGGACAACCCAAAGGTATGTCCGAGTTTCTGCATGCTGCTGCGAAAGCACGTAACCAACGCGACGATAACCGACGTGTGGCAAATGCCCTATGAACGTGTAGTTGACTTTGCGCTGCTTGTAAACGACGACCTGGGGTACCGCAAGGAAATGCACCTCGTGTTCGAACTGACCGGCAAAACCAGCAACATAATACTTACCGACGAAAACCACGTCACGCTGGACAGCATAAAGCACCTGCCGCAGGACCTGGACAGCACGCGCATAATCATGGCAGGAGTAAAATACAACTTTTTCAGTCCGCAGGACAAGATTCCGCCATTCGACTTCGCACGGGTGGGGGCGTACCTGCAAAGTTGCGACCTGCCGCTGCGTAAGACCTTGCCGACGGTGCTGCTGGGCGTGTCGCAAGCCACCGTCAACGAGATGTTGCACGGCATCAACGAGGACGACCACACCACGGCAAACAATCTGCGTGTGCTTAAACAAATGGAGACCTACAAGACGGCTTTGTCGCAAAAAAATCCTACCGTATGGCTGAAAAACGGTATGCCGACGGACGTTACGCCATTTGAGTACCACACGCTTAAGGGCGACAAACTGCACTACCCGACGCTCAACAAGGCGCACGACGAGTACTACTACATGCTGGACAAACGCCAACGCTTCAACGACAAAGCCAAGTCGGTGACGACGGTAATCAAAAACGCGATTTCGCGTACCGAAAAGAAACTTGCCGCACAACGCCAGTGCGTGCTGGAAGCGGAACAGCGCGAAACCTGCAAACAGTACGGCGACCTGATACTTGCCAACATCTGGCAAGTAAAGCCGCAACAAGCGGAACTTGTCTGCGACAACTACTACGACGGCACTACGGCAAAAATCCCACTCGACGTTCAACTGACGGCGCAACAGAACGCGCAAGCGTACTACAAAAAATACCGCAAACTCAAGTCGTCGGCGGAACACAACACCGCTCTTGTTGCGGAAAACGAAAAACTGCTGGAATACCTGCTGACGATAAAGGACAACCTGCGCTACTGCACCGAAGAAGACGACCTTGCCGAAGTGCGTAGGGAACTTGTCCAACTGGGACTGATAAAGGAAAAGCACAACGGCAAAAAGCAACCGGCGGAAAAGCCGGTAAAACCGCTGCACTACCGCATTGACGGTTTTGACGTGTACATAGGTAAAAACAACATTCAGAACAATCAGGTCACATTCAAGACTGCGCGCCCCGGCGACATGTGGCTGCACACGCAAAAAGTACACTCGTCACACGTGGTGATACTGTCGGGCGGCAAAGCCATCCCCGACGACGTGATTGTAAAGGCGGCGGAAATCTGCGCGTATTTCAGCCAGGCAAGCGGCGGCACGAAAATTGCCGTGGACTACACCGACCGCGCCAACGTAAAGAAGCCGCCCAAGGCTCCGCTCGGCTTCGTCATTTACCCAACTTACGAAACCATACTCGTAGACCCCAACCGCCACCCGGAACTTGCCGAATAGACAAAGACGGAAACCAACGACAAAACGACACGACAGGCAAATTACGCGGCGCACAAAGAATTGCATTTACGTGCAACCAATACGCAAAAAAGCCAGCAACGACAAATTTACAGACAACCATTCAAAAAATCGGACTTTGCAAAAGCGAAGCCCGATTTTTTTTGCTGAATTGACACACTGAGCGAACGTCCACAAGAAAGAACGGAAAAAGACATCCCCAAGGTTGTCAGTGATGGCGTTAACCCTAAATTGAAAACACGCAAATGTTTTTACGAACACAACCGAAAACAGACGAATATATTTTTCGTAAAGAGCAACTAACGTTTGCGAAATTTTCATATATATGCTAAAATTGAGTTGCAACTCAATCTGCAAACCACAAATATAGAACAGGCTGTCCCCGGCAATAATTCTTTACCGCTGCCGAACGAGATTTACACTACCCTTCTCGGGTGGCGGACAACTTCGCCTGCGGCTTATCGAAAAAGCAAAAATCAACAAACCCAAAGGAGAATAATATGAAAAAACACTTAACGGCATTGCTTGCCGCGCTTATGATTGCGACGGCTTTGATGACATTTGTGGCATGCGACCGCAAGGGCGTACACACCGTGGCAACGGAATGGTCGCACGACGAAACAAACCACTGGCACAAATGCACCGACTGCGACGACATCGTTTTTGACAGCGAGCCGCACACACTCACCGACATCAACGGCAAAAAGACCTGCACGAAATGCGGATATTCTACGGATTACACCACGGAAGAAAACTTCAATTGCTGGGTGCAAGGTCGCGACAACGTGCTCTTGACGGCAGACAACTACACCACGCACTACAAAAACATGTACTACATCGACGGCGTACTCGAAAGAGGCATTGTCGGGACGGAATCGCGCAATGGCAACAACTACTTCGACAAACATACGCAGTACGCCACACATCCGCAGACAAACGAACAAACGCCCGTTTCGGAAACGGTAAGCGCAATCAAACTCGTGCAGGACGGCGACGTTACGCGGACGAAATTTTTCCACCTGAACAAACTTCTTGTCGGCAACGGACAGACCAACAAGCAAGGCAGTTACGTACAGCCGAACTACGCCGAGCAACTGCTTAATTTCGTTCCGTCGCAAAATCACTACCTGAAATACTTTGTGCAGGGCGCAACGTTTACAGAGCTTACACAATACGCTAAAAGCGTGTGGAACGCCGACGACAAATTTAATTTCGCCTTTGCACGCACAAGCGAGAACAGCGTAACACTGACAATGACGGTAACTTACGTCGGGACGAACACCAATTCCGACGGCGAGTACAACTACAGCGGCACGGACGTAATTACGGTTACCGTCGAGGGCGACTGCGTGACTACCGTAACTTACGCGTCGGATTACAACATTACGTACGCCGACGAAAGCAAAAACTACACGGGCAAGGAACTGTCGGAATTCAGTTTCGGGCACTCGTTCGATCAGGCAACCTACGACGAAATTTCCGTCGAAACGGACACGACGGAAAACAGATACAAGGCAATAATCCGTCTGTATCTCAACGGTTACGCAGTGGACGTGACCAGCGTTCCCGTCGGCGGCAAGTTGACCCTTGACGATGTAAAAGCCGTGTTTACCGACAAGCAGGGTACCGCCCACTGGCTGGTTGTGGACAACGATGAATTTGTGTCGCAAATGCAGGTGTACACCGACAAAGAAGCGACGACGCCGTTTGTCGAACTGACGGCGGAAAGCGACGAAACGATTTGCCTGTACGTACAGATATCGGCGGCGACAGACGGCAACGCCTGGGTGATAAACGTCACTCCGTCACGCGGCGGCACTGACGAACTTGTAGTAAACATAGTGCAAGGCTGCATGCACCAACAGGACGGCAGACTGACCTACAATCCTGGTAACCGCATGCCGGGTTACACCCTCGTATCCGTGGACGGAGTGACAACAACGACAAGCGACGTAATGGAATTTAAGCCCGGTACGGTGCACATACTCATCTGGGCGGCGGCATAGTAACAACCTGACAAAAACACTGAAGGGACGACGTAATCACGTCGTCCCTTCCCTTTACTGCAACACCTCTTCGGAATACTTCCTGCCGCCCGCGGGCGGTTCCTCATCCCTTCCGATTTGTTGAATTCCGCGCTCTGCCCCATCCGACAAAAGCCCTGCAAGGAAACCTTGTTTTGTTCCTTTCAACGATTACATTATATATCTTTCTCATCGTTTTTTGTTAAGCCGCGAGCGCGAATTCACCCGTAAAATGTGCTTAGTTTTCCGCATTTTGCGCTTAGTTGCAATTTTTGCCGTGAAAATAGCCCCTATTTTACGTCTAATTTTTAATAAAAACAGCATTCAGGGTTAATTTAGCCATCACTAAAAAAATAAAAAACTTTTTCCGATAAAAAAAATATGCACCTCCAAAAGTGTCTGACTTTTGGGGTGCATATCACAGTGCGAAAGTGTTTTTTTATTCTTTGTTGCAGATTATTTCGGCAATCATTACAGCGCGAGAGCTGTGATGACAACTTCAAATGAAGTCTTCATCCATGATACGCCGCTAAGAAACGGCGTAAAGTACAACACATCCGACGAAGCGTAAACAAACGTCTGTCCCGAAGTTGCAAAAGTATCGTAACTTCCGGCAAGACAAAAATTGCATTTAGCGATATCGCCGTTACCCTGTCTGCCGGGCAAAACTATTTTTACCGTCACCACGTAGTTGCCTGCCTTTTCCGCGTCTATGACAAAGTAAATCTTGTCCAGCGTTTTTACCGTAACACGCACGGCAACGCCGTCGGACAACCTGAGCGGAGTAGTGGCAGCCATGCCGTCGGTGCTGTTTCTTTCCACCCACACCGCGTACAAATCAATATCCTCGGACGGGATGTACACGCTCTGAACGTACTCGCCGTCCACCGTTTTCCAACCGGCAAAACGGTAGCCCGCTTTTTCGGGCGCAGGCAACACGACGTACTCGCCTTCAACGACGGAAACATTGTCGCCGTCATGAAGTCGCACTTTGTGACTGCTTGCAAAATCGTAGTCTGTAAGGTACTTGTTTGCAGAAGAAACCACAACATTGTTACCTGGAGCAACACAACTTTTTACCGTGGACGGCAGATAAACGGAAACTCCGCCAAGTATGTCAATTGCGTCAACTCCGATGTAGGTCAAGCCTTCGTTGAGCACCAACCCCGGCGTTGCCATCCAGTAAAAGGCTCGGTTTTCAAGCGTTTTTACCGTACTCGGCAAAACAAGCACATTGCTGATTTTCGCACAGAAAAATGCATTTTGCGAAATCACTTCTATGCGGCAATCGGGGTCAAAGGTTAATCCGCCGACAAAATCTTCGAATGAGTTTGCGCCTATGCGCACCACGTTGCGCGGGATAACAAGCGGCTGTTCTATCACGGCTTTGCAGAACGCACCCTTGTCGATTTCCTCGAGGCTGTCCGGCAGCACCAGCGAACGCAGTTTGGCGTTTTCAAACGCGTAATGCAATATTTTGACAGGCTTGCCGCCAAGGTAGTCGGGCAAAATGACGGAATCGCCGTTGCTGTATTTCACGCTGACTATTGCCGCGTAATCATCGCCCAGCATGTAGGTCACGTTGTCTTCGTTTACCGTCGGATACACCGCCTGCCACTTTGCCCTAAGCGACAAATCTTCGATGTTGCCTTTGGGGCTTTGTACGTAGCGTTTGCCGTATTCGTCGTACCAACCCAAAAACAGATATCCGGGCTTACGCGGCTCATTGAACATAATCACTTCGTCCACGCCGATTTCCGCAGGGTTGGACGCAGTCAGCGTTCCGCCGTCAAGGTCATAGGTAACGTTGTACGACGAGCGATAGGGGTGCCACCTTGCAGTCAACGTCATTTCGGTAATGTTGACGGAGTTTATCTTTTCCACAATAGTGCCGTCGGCGGTTGCCCATCCTTCAAACACGTAACCCGCAAGGGTTGCCGTCGGCAGTACAAATTCGTCGTAAAACTTAACCACAAACGTTTGCCTTGTAAGCAATGCGCCGCCATAAGAGAAACTGCCGCCTTTTGCGTCAAGAGTTACTGCAAAAGTTTTTTCTTCAAATACCGCGTACAACGTTGAAATTTCCGTCACGTTGGTGCTGTCGATTGTCGAAACCACCTTGCCGCCGCTCGGACTGTCAAACCAACCGACGAAATCGAAGCCGTATTTTGCCACAGGCAACAAGTCTACGCTTTGCCCGTAGGTAATTTTGTTTGGGTTTGTTTTGTCGCTGAGGTATCTGCCGCCGCACAACTCGTACAGCACCACGAATGTCCGAGGCGTATACACTGCGTACAATTTCACGTCGCCGTCGGTGTTGTACAGGTATTCGACAGCCATTCCCGTTCCGTCAGGCGTTTCAAACCAGCCGACAAAGTTGTACCCGACTTTTGTCGCAGGCGACAACTTCACGATGTCGTCGGGGCGAACCGAGGACGGATTGAGTGCGGAATTTACGCCGCCGTCCGACACGTACTCGATGTTGTACACCACTTCGTTTTTCTGCCAGATTGCGTACAGCACAAGGTTTGCGCAGTTTTCTCCGCCAACTTCGGTGTACTCTCTGCCGCCGTCGGGTCCGTCAAACCACCCGACAAAGGTGTAACCCACGCGCACGGGCTCGGCAAGTTTTGTACTGCTTTCTTCATTTATTTCCGTCGGGTTGCCCACCTGCATTGCACCGCCGTTCAGTACATAACGGACAGAACAAACGCCGTCGCCCCAACGCGCATACAAACTTAAGTCGCCGCACCGTTTTTCGAGGCAGGTCAGCGGCTCGCCGGAATAGTCGGGCGTATCGTACCAGCCGACAAATTCCGTACCGCTTTTTGTAGGAACGGGCAGTGTTCTGCCATCGCACTCCACGGTAAAAGCGTAATCGGGCGTTTCGCTGAAATCGCCGCCGTTAAGCCAGTAATCGATGTTGTAACTGCACGGAGTAAACACGGGCGAATAGGACATATTGCGACGAACCGTAACGGGAAAACTGACATTTTGTCCGCCGGCATCCACCCAGCCCACAAGCAGGTAACCGTCCTTTGTAACCTGTGGCGGAACAAAAGCCTGCCCGGAAGCCACTTTGTGCGACACGCCGTTTGCAGTAACTACGTAATAAACAGTCGTTTCGGGCGAAATAACGCCGACAACTACGGTTACCGCTACCACGCACACAAGGCACACCGCAACAAGCGCCCATATCCAACGCCTGAAACTGCCGCTCGGACGGACGCGAACCTGCTCAACGTTTTTGCCGACTTCGCACACTCCGTAGTACACTTCCGACACGTTTTTGCCGTAGTGTCTTGCAATGGCGCACAGTTCCGACACATCGGGACAGGACAGACCGCGTTCCCAGCGAGAAACGGCGTCGGGCGATGAATTGCACACGTCGGCAATCTCATTCTGACTTTCGTTCGTGCTTCGACGCAATTCGGCAATTTTGGCGCACATACTTTGCATGTCGAAACGACCGCCGAACACCTGTCCGTCGGCAGGCATGTCCAACAGTTTTTCCAGCGTAACGCCACACACGTCGGCAATGTCACCCAGCTGCGAAACATCCGGCGCGGTTTTACCGCGTTCCCACTTGGACACCGTTTGCGGATGTACGCCCAGCTTGTCGGCGAAATCCGTCTGTGTAAGCCCCGCCGCCTTGCGAACGCTTTTTATTTGTTCACTCAAATCAACGTAACTCAATTTTCCCTCTTAAAATCAACGTCATTTGTACCGGCCGCCGCCTGCGGTTATCCCACCGCAAACGGCATCTAACATATTATTCTTAATTATATTGCAAAAACGGCTTAATGTCAACAGACAAAAACGGCAAAAAAAAGGCAAGTCGCATCGGACTTGCCTTTGGGTATGTATTAAACGACGTGACTTCCGCTTGCCGTCACTGATATTTTTTGCCTGTACGGCGGCCGATTAAGCTCCAAACGACACTCACCCTACGTACACGTTTGCAAACGCTTTTTTGTCAGCCGTTGGACGACATTTCTTCCAGTTGGCGTTGCGTAATACTTTCGTTGTGCTCGATGGGTTCCCACTTGACCTTTTTGAACAGCGCAGCCACGCTTGCAGGCATGGAAATGAGCATTGTAAACAGCGGCAAAGCAAACATAGACATAATCTTTTGCTTGGTTGTAGCCCTGATACGTTTCCAGTTGACAAGGCACGCAAACACGCTGTCCACAAACAATCCCATGTAGGTGGTAAACAGAGCAATAAGCAGCGGCGCCATGAAGTAAACAGCGTTGGCAATCACCTGACCGTTCAACGCTTCAAGCACGCGCGCAAGAGTGTTGACTATGCACGATGCCACGAAGGAAAACGAGTAATACGCACCGACAGGGAAGAAACGGGAGAAATAGTACTCGTAGTAGGTGAAGTCCTGCGTTTTGAAGAAGGTTCCAAGAAGCGACCTGTGGAACAACGAAAAGCCCATCAGACCGCCCTTGCACCACCTCAAGCGTTGTTTGTACGCCTGTCTGAACTTGGTAGGTTGTTCGTCGAAAAATTCCGCGTCCTCGCAGTAGCCTATTTTGACGCCCTTAAGGGTGCTTGATGCGGAAAACTCAAGGTCTTCCGTAATCATTGTGTACGGCCAGCCAGTCTTGAAGGACATTACTTCCTTGCTGAAGTAGAACCCCGTGCCTGACACGTGCGTACTGAGCCCCAGCACCGCCTTGGACTTGTGGAAAAACTGACACTCACGAACGAAACTGAGCGACGCCCCTGCGCTGACCCAGTTGGTACCGTAGTTTTTGGAGTTGCGGAAACTTGTGCACACCTGAATGCCGCTGTCGAGAGCTTTGTTCATCTCGGCAATGTAATTGGGGGCAAGCAGGTTGTCGGCGTCAAACACCATTATCGCGTCGGGTTCGTATGCGGGGAAGTCGTTTGCGATGTTGTCGAACATCAGTCTTAGCGCGTAACCCTTACCGATTGCCGACTGGTCGTGACGTTCGTACACTATGCAACGCTTTTCACGGGCGATTGCCGCCGTTCTGTCGGTCGGGTCGCAGTTGTCGGCGCACACGAATATGCGGATTTTTTCCTGCGGGTAATTGTTGTTTTGTATGCTGTCGATAAGGTTGCCTATTACCTTTTCCTCGTTACGTCCGCAAATAAGAATGGCAAACGTATGGTATTTTTTCGCTTCGGGATACTTTTTCCTACGGGCAAAGGTACCCACCGCGATAAACAAAATCTGGTACAGGTACAACAGCATAAATATTATGCCCACTATATTTAATATAATCTGTGCAATTTTCATATGTTAATTGCTCTCCGAAAATATTCTTCGTCTGTTCAAAACTATGCCGCAAAACGGTTTCATGCGACAAGTGGCTTACATTATACAAAAAAATTTTTCTTTTGTCAATAGAAAGAATTACACCTGTTTCGTTTTTTTATTGAGCCTCCGACGTAAAAAAATTGTGCGAGAGAACGAAACAAACATCGAAAGACGGGCGACCGTTTTATACACGCCGATGCAAAACGCAATTCTGAAACAGACAAAAGAGAGTCCGACCGAAGACGGGCTCCCTCTTTTCTTTTGTCTGGTTTTGCCTGATTCTGCAAATTACTTCTTCCTGGTAAACAACTCTTTGATTTTTGCTCCGAGAGTTTTGAAGAAGTTGCCGATTGCGGTAAAGCCTTTCTTCAATGCCACGCCCAATTCCTCAAACGTCTTTTTCTTGACGGCAAACCACAGAACGGCAAATCCGCCGATTCCTGCGACCGCTACCGAACCGATTACGATACCTGCAATCGCGCCGCCCGAAAGTCCGTCCTTTTCAGCAGGTGGGGTGATTTCGCCACCGCCCGAAGACTTATCTTCATATACAGCTGTAAGGGTTGTTTCGCCGTTTACGGTAAAGGTATAACTCTTGTTTGTGCTGACAATTTCTCCGTTTTCGTCTTGCCAACCTTTGAACTCTTTACCTTCTTTATCTTCTGCCGTTACGGTTACGCTGTCGCCTTGTTTATACGTTCCTGCGCCCGTTCCGCCGCTAACTTTGATTTCAACAGACGGAGCAGCGTCAATATCTCTGAAATGCGCTTGGATTGTGATTTCGCATGCAGGCATTACAAAGGTTGTTTTAGGACTTGTCGCGCTTTCAAACTCGATAGTTACGCCTGCCGTTTCGCAAGTCCATTTGTCAAATACTTTGCCCGGCTTAGCAGGGTTTGCGGTTATGGCAACGGTTTCACCGGCTTTTGCAACTTCTTTGTCTTTCGTGCCGTCCACAACAACTATACCGTACTTTGAAACTCTCAAGTAGGTTGCCTTAAAGGTTACGTTTCCGGCAGGCATATTGAAAGTAATTTCCGTTTTTGTCAAGTCCATACCCATGGTGTCAAGTCCCGTAACTTCCCACTTGTCAAAATACTCATCGTCATCGGGCTCATTTGCCGTTACGGTAACTTCCTGTTGATATTTTGCCGTTGCCGCGCTCGCCGTTCCGTTTGTGACGGTTACTCTGTATTCAGTATCTTCAATATCTTCAAACACGGCGACCAATCTGACGTCGCAGTCGGGCATTTCAAACGTGATTGTTTCTTTCTTTTCGTCCGGAATGATAATGTTAAAAAACACCCATTTACTCAACGCCTTGCCCGCAGGCTTGGTAACTGTTATAGTAACAATGTCGTCTGTTCTGTGTTTTGTGACTTTTTCGCCCGCGCCGTCTTCCACGGTAACGGTGTATAATCTAACCTGTACCGCAAAAGTTGCGCTCGCCTTGTAATTGTCGGTTTCCTTAATACGAACAAAATATGTACCCTCGGTAAACCCGGTGGTTTCACCGTCCGAGCAGTCCTTCGGATTTGTAAACAACGAATCGACGTCATACTCCATATCCTTGGTCGTGCCGGTTATTTTGCCGTCACTTCCGCCAACGGTTGTCGGCGCATAGCCTTTCAGTATAGGAGCCGCCGGTCCGCCTGCTTTTGCAATTACAAATTCTTTGGTGAAACTGCCCTCG